>NZ_JBFAXR010000136.1:0-21974 GCF_040680895.1 Streptomyces sp. NPDC051940
CGCCAGGGTGTCGGCGAGCGCGGCGCGGGCGAGGGCGGCGGCCTCCTCGGGGGAGTAGGCGGGGGTCAGCCGGGTCTTGACGCGGCCGGGGCGGGGCTCCTTGGCGATGACGAGGAGGGTGGTGTCGCCCCGGGGGGCGGGCGCGTCACGGCGGGGGGCGCCGTTCACGGTCCGGCGGGGTGTGCTCAACGCCGTACCTCCGCCCCCGCCGGCGGGGCCGCCAGGACCGCGCGCATGTCCCGTACCGCGTGCCAGGTCCCCCGCCAGGTGCCGGTGACCTTCGACTTGCCGGAGCGGGGCAGGTACGGCACGTCCAGCTCGGTGATGCGCCAGCCCGCGTCGGCCGCCTTCACCACCATCTCCAGCGGGAAGCCGCTGCGCCGGTCCTCGATGCCCAGCGCCCGCAGCGGTTCGCGCCGCGCCACCCGCATCGGGCCGAGGTCGCGCAGCGTCACGCCGGTGCGCCGGCGGAGCATCCGCGACAGGGCGGCGTTGCCCGCGCGGGCGTGCAGCGGCCAGGCGCCGCGGGCGCGCGGGCGGCGCCGGCCCAGCACCAGGTCCGCCTCACCGGTCCGGACCGGTTCGGCCAGCAGGGGCAGCAGCCCGGGGTCCAGCGAGGCGTCGCAGTCGCAGAAGCAGACGAGGTCCGCCTCGGCCGCCGCGAGCCCCGCCGCGCAGGCGGAGCCGAAGCCGCGGCGGGGCTCGTGCACCACCGTGGCGCCGAGCCGCCGGGCGATCTCCGGGGAGCCGTCGGTGGATCCGTTGTCCACCACCACGGCCCGCCAGCCCGGAGGAATGCGCTCCAGGACCCAGGGCAGCGCCTCGGCCTCGTCCAGACAGGGGAGGATCACATCCGTCATGGCCCTCACCCTACGAGAATGAACCGGACATAAAGGACGTAGAGATCTTACGAAAGGCGGACGCTCCCCGCACGGGCTCACACCCCCCGGGCCTGTGCGCCGCCCGCCGTGCCACGCTGGCGGCATGGACCGACTGCCCTCGCGCATCCTCGTCGTCGACGACGATCCGACCGTCTCCGAGGTGATCACCGAGTACCTGGGCCGGGCGGGGCACACCGTCGACCGCGCCGCGGACGGCCCGGCCGCGCTGGCGCGAGCGGAGGCCGCGTGGCCGGACCTGGTCGTACTGGACCTGATGCTGCCCGGGATGGACGGCTTCGCGGTCTGCGCGGCGCTGCGCCGCCGGGGTCCGGTGCCGGTCATCATGCTCACCGCGCGCGGCGACGAGGACGACCGGATCGCGGGGCTGGAGCTGGGCGCGGACGACTACGTCACCAAACCGTTCAGCCCGCGCGAGCTGGTGCTGCGGGTGGACTCGGTGCTGCGCCGGGCGCGCGCCCTGGCCGGCGGCGAGGGCCCGCGCGGCGGCACGCTGCGGGCGGCGGGGATGACGCTGGACCCGGCGGCCCGGCGGGTGGTCCGCGACGGCCGGGAACTGGCCCTCACCCAACGGGAGTTCGACCTCCTCGCGCACTTCCTGGCGCATCCCGGGGAGGTCTTCGGCCGGGAGGAGCTGATGAGCCGGGTGTGGGGCTGGGACTTCGGCGACCTCTCGACGGTCACGGTCCACATCCGCCGGCTGCGCGCGAAGATCGAGCAGGACCCGGCGAAGCCGCGGCTGATCACGACGGTGTGGGGTGTGGGCTACCGCTTCGACAGGGAGCGGGCGGCGGGCGGAGCCGACGGCCGCGGCGACGCGGACGGCACCGGCGACGAGGACAGCACCGACGCGGGTCCCGGGGAGGCATGATGCGCGACGTCCTGCTCATCGCCCTGCTCGCGTTCGGCGGTGCCGCCGTGGCCGGTGCCGTCGGGGCGCTGGCGCTGCGGCTGCTGCGCGGCCGGTCGCTGCTGGTGTCCATCTCCGTCGTGGCCGCGACCGCCGTACTGGCGATGCTGTCCGGCACGCTCGTCGTGGCGTTCGAGATGCTGCTCAGCTCGCACGACCTGAACGTCGTCATCATCGTGTGCCTGATGGCCGCCGTGGTGGCGATGGCCGTCGCCGCCCTGCTGGGCCGCTGGGTCGCCGCCCGCGGCGAGGACCTCGCGCGCGCCGCGCGCACCTTCGGCGAGGACGGCCGCTTCGCCCCGCCGGAGGGCGCGGTCAGCGCCGAACTGGCCGCCGTCAGCCGCGAACTGGCCGTCACCAGCGCCAGGCTCACCGCCTCGCGCGAGCGCGAACGCACGCTGGAGTCGTCCCGCCGCGAACTCGTCGCGTGGATCTCGCACGACCTGCGCACGCCGCTGGCGGGGCTGCGGGCGATGGCGGAGGCGCTGGAGGACGGCATGGCCGCGGACCCCGCGCGCTACCACCGCCAGATCCGCACGGAGGTGGAACGCCTGAACGGCATGGTCGGCGACCTCTTCGAGCTCTCCCGCATCCACGCCGGCGCGCTCACCCTCTCGCGCACCAGGCTCTCCCTGTACGAACTGGTGGCCGAGGCCCTCGCCGGCGCGGACCCGCTGGCGCGTGAGCACGGCGTACGGCTGATCGGCGACCAGGTCACCGATCTGCCGGTCGACGTGGACGGCCGCGAGATGACCCGCGTCCTCGGCAACCTCCTGGTCAACGCGATCCGCCGGACCCCGGCCGACGGCACGGTCGCGGTGGCCGCGCGGGCCGGCGAGGGCGGCACGGTGGTGGTGTCCGTGACGGACGAGTGCGGCGGCATCCCCGAGGAGGACCTGGCCCGCGTCTTCGACACGGGCTGGCGCGGCACCCACGCGCGCACCCCGCCGGCGGGCGCGGGCCTGGGCCTGGCGATCGTCCGCGGCATCGTCGAGGCCCACGCGGGCCGCACCACGGTGCGGAACGTGACCGGCGGCTGCCGCTTCGACGTGGTCCTGCCGGCGTCGCCGTAATCCACAGGCCGACCGGTGGTTGTCGGTGGCCGCCGATAGCCTTGACAGGGGCGTGCCCCCCGGGCGGGCGGGGTCTGTTTACGTCCGGCTGTCGACCGCCGTACGTCCCACTGCCAACCCTCTACGTCCCCCCGCCGACCCGCACCCCCGCCAGCTCCGCCATCCCCTCGGCGAAGGGCACCGCCGGGTGCCAGCCCAGGGCCGCCTTCAGGCGGCGGGAGTCGGCGGTGATGTGGCGGACGTCGCCCAGGCGGTACTCGCCGGTGACCACCGGGGCCGGTCCGCCGCAGGCGGCGGAGAGGGCCGCCGCCATGTCGCCGACGGTGCGGATCTCGCCGCTGCCCGTGTTGTACGCCGTGAGCGTGCCCGGTGCCGGGTCGGACTCCAGGGCCAGGGCGTTGGCCCAGGCCACGTCCCGCACGTGCACGAAGTCGCGGCGCTGGCCGCCGTCCTCGAAGACGCGCGGCGCCTCGCCCCGCAGCAGCGCCGACAGGAACAGCGCCGCCACCCCCGCGTACGGCGTGTCCCGGGGCAGCCCGGGGCCGTACACGTTGTGGTAGCGCAGCGAGACCGCCGCGGAGTCCGTCGACCGCGCCCACACGGCCGCCAGTTGCTCCTGCGTCAGCTTGGTCACCGCGTACACGTTCCGCGGGTCCGCCGGCGTGTCCTCGCCGACCAGGCCGGGGGCGAGCGGCGCCCCGCAGCGCGGGCACGGGGGCTCGAAGAGCCCCGCGTCGAGGTCCGCCGGGCGGCGCGGGCCGGGGCGTACGACGCCGTGGTCGGCGCACTCGTAGCGCCCCTCGCCGTACACGACCATCGACCCCGCGAGCACCAGCCGCCGTACCCCCGCCGCGGCCATCGCCGCCAGCAGCTCCGCCGTGCCCAGGGCGTTGACCCCGGTGTAGTCCGGCGCGTCGGCGAAGTCCTTGCCCAGGCCCACCTTCGCCGCCTGGTGGCACACCGCGTCCACGCCGCGCAGCGCCCGCGCGACGGCCGCCGGGTCCCGGACGTCGGCGCCCGGATCGGCCGCGGTGTCGAACGCCACCGGCTCGTGCCCGGCGGCGTCGAGCGCCGCCACGATCGCCGATCCGATGAAACCGGCGCCTCCCGTGACCAGAATCCGCATACCGGCGACCTTAGGGGCGCGGCCCCGCCCCGTGGCCGAGGCCGCGCGCGGTGTCACACTCCGGTAAGACGGTCAGAGCGGGCTGACGGCGATCAGCGGGGTGATGCTCCCCCGGCGGGTCGGGACGCTGCCGACCACGGTGATCGCACCGTCCCGCACGGTGATCCCGTTCAGGTTGGGGGCCGTTCCCTTGATGTCGGGCATCGACCGCAGCGTCAGCCCCGCCGCGTTCCCGGTCAGCACGAGCGACTCGGTGCGGGACACGTCCTGGCCGACGGCCGCGATGCCGTCGGGCGTCAGCGCCACCGATCCCAGGCGTCCCGCCTCCGCCGGTGCCGTCACCTGGCGCCAGGCGGTGCCGTCGTAGTGCATGACGAGGGCGTGGCCCCGGTCGTTCTCGTCGATGAGCACCCGGCCCACCGCCCAGACGTCGTCGGGCGCCTTGGCCGCGACGTCGTAGAACTCGCCGTACACACCGGCGTACGGCACCGGGGTGGGCGTCCAGGTGCTGCCGTCGTAGTGCATGGCGCGGGGCTGGTCGCCGCTGGAGTAGCCGAGCGCCCAGACGTCGGTGGCGCTGGTCGCCTCGACGGCGGTGATGTTCTCGAAGTCGGCTCCCGGCGGCAGCTCCACGGCCGTCCAGGAGCTGCCGTCCCAGTGCCGCAGCAGCGGGAGGAAGGTCCCGGAGTCGTCCGGTACGCAGTACCAGCCGCCCGCCCAGGCGTCGTCGGGCGCGACGGCGGCCACGTGCTGGCCGGTGGAGCAGTTCTCCGGTACGGGGATGTCGGCCGAGATCCACGCCGTGCCGTCCCAGTGGACGGCGGGGACGTCGGTGTCGCCGGGGGTCGAGGAACCGCCGACGGCCCAGACGTCGCCGGCCGACGAGGCGTCGACGTTGTTGAACCACTCCCCGTCCCGGCTGTCGGCGGGCGTGGGGACGACCTGCCACCCCCGCCCGTCGCGGTCGTCCTTGCCGACCAGCACGGGCCGGTCCCCGGCGGCGGTCCACTGGTCGCCGACGGCCCAGGTGGTGTGCTCGTCGAGCTGCGCCAGGTCCTGGAGGTAACCCGCCTCGAAGGGCTCCGGCTGCACGCTCCAGGCGCCTCCCGCGCTCGCGGCCGCGGGCACCGCCAGCAGGCCCGCGGCCACCAGGGCCACCGCGCTCACGCCGCGTATCCGGCGTGGGCGTTTCGTCATCGTGCTCATGCGGAACTCCGTTCACTGGTACGGGACAGGGGCGCCCGTACCAGTGACGCGCCGTCGGCACCCGGGCGTTACAGGCGGCCCGTACTCCGACTCGGTCACAAGGGCAACGCCCCTGTCGCACTGGCGCTCGAAGGGTGACCCCGGCGCGCCGCCGCGGGACCGCCGCGCCGCGGAAGCCGCCGGTCGGCGCACCGCGCCGCATCGACGCGGAATCGTTCATTCCTTGCCGGTCGGCACCGCCCCCAACCACGCTCTTTCGAGCGATTGCCCCCCTTTCCCACGGATTCCTAGATTCGCCGTATGACGACAGTCGATGAACCCACGCAGTACAGCCTCGCCACCGCCGCGGCCAAGAACCTCGCCACCACCACCAAGACGCCCCCGCAGATGCAGGGGATCTCCTCCCGCTGGCTGCTCAGGGCGCTGCCCTGGGTGGACGTCCGAGGCGGCACGTACCGCGTGAACCGTCGGCTCACCCACACCCTCGGCGACGGCCGCGTCGAGTTCGTCTCCACCGGCGCCGAGGTCCGCGTCATCCCGCAGGAGCTGCGCGAACTCGCCCCGCTGCGCGCGTACGACGACGAGCCCGTGCTCACCGCCCTGGCCGGCCGCTTCGAGCAGCGCGAACTCACCCCCGGCGACGCCCTGGTGACCGCGGGCGCCCCCGCCGACCAGGTGCTCCTCGTCGCCCACGGCAAGCTCAGCCAGCTCGGCCGCGGCAAGTACGGCGACGAGACGACCCTCGGCATGCTGTCCGACGGCGACCACGCCGGCGCCGACGTACTGCTGGGCGCCGAGGCGGACTGGCCGTACACCCTGCGGGCCGTCACCCGCGCCACCGTCCTGGTGCTGGACCGGGCCGCCCTGCAGGCGGTGCTGGACGTCCACCGGGACCTGGCCGCGCACCTCTCGGCGTACCAGGCGATCCCCGCGCAGCGGCAGAACAGGGCGGGCGAGGCCGAGATCGCGCTGGCCTCCGGACAGCACGGCGAGTACCAGCTCCCGGGCACCTTCGCCGACTACGAGCGCACCCCCCGCGAGTACGAACTGAGCGTCGCCCAGACCGTCCTGCGCGTGCACTCCCGGGTCGCCGACCTCTACAACGAGCCGATGAACCAGACCGAGCAGCAGCTCCGGCTCACCGTCGAGGCGCTGAAGGAGCGCCAGGAGCACGAGCTGGTCAACAACCGGGAGTTCGGGCTGCTGCACAACGCCGACCTCAAACAGCGCCTGCACACCCGCTCCGGCCCGCCCACCCCGGACGACCTGGACGAACTGCTCTGCCGCCGGCGCGACACCCACGTCATGCTCGCCCACCCGCGCACCATCGCCGCCATCGGCCGGGAGCTGAACTCCCGCGGCCTCGTCCCGCCGCCCGTGCCCTTCCAGGGCGGCGAGGTCGTCGGCTGGCGCGGCGTGCCGATCCTGCCCTGCAACAAGATCCCGGTCACCCCGGAGCGTACGAGCTCGATCATCGCGATGCGGCTGGGCGCCGACAACCAGGGCGTCGTGGGCCTGCACCAGAAGGGCATCCCCGACGAGATCGAGCCGAGCCTGAACGTGCGCTTCATGGGCATCGACGAGCAGGCGATCATCTCGTACCTGGTCAGCGCCTACTACTCCGCGGCGGTGCTGGTGCCCGACGCGCTCGGCATCCTCGAGGACGTGGAGATCGGCCACTGATGACGGCGGGCGCGGGGCAGCCGTTCCGGCTGCCGGACTTCTACCTGCCGTATCCGGCCCGGCTGAACCCGCACACCCCCCAGGCCCGGGACCACACCCGGGCCTGGGCCCGCGGCATGGGCATGCTGGAGGGCTCCGGGATCTGGTCGACGGCCGACCTGGACGCGCACGACTACGCCCTGCTGTGCGGCTACACGCATCCCGACTGCGACGCGGAGACGCTGAACACCGTCACCGACTGGTACACGTGGGTCTTCTTCTTCGACGACCACTTCCTGGAGCTGTTCAAGCGGACCGGCGACCGGACGGCCGGAAGGGCCCATCTGGAGCGGCTGCCGCAGTTCATGCCGATGGAACCCGAAGCGGAGATCCCCGAGCCGGCCAACCCGGTCGAGGCGGGCCTGGCGGATCTCTGGCGGCGTACCTGCCCCGCCATGTCCCGGGCCTGGCGGACGCGTTTCTCCGAGGTCACCCGGCATCTCCTCGACGAGTCCGACTGGGAGCTGGCGAACATCAACCGAGGCCGGGTGGCCAACCCGGTCGAGTACGTCGAGATGCGGCGCAAGGTCGGCGGCGCCCCCTGGTCGGCCTGTCTGGTCGAGTACGCGACGGGGGCCGAGGTACCGGAGCGGCTGGCCGGATCAAGGCCGCTGCGCGTGCTGCGCGACACCTTCGCCGACGCCGTGCACCTGCGCAACGACCTGTTCTCGTACCAGCGCGAGGTCGAGGACGAGGGCGAGCTGAGCAACGGCGTCCTGGTGCTGGAGCGGTTCCTGGACCTGTCGGCGCAGGAGGCGGCGGACCGGGTGAACGAGCTGCTCACCTCCCGGATGCAGCAGTTCGAGCACACCGTCCTCACTGAGCTGCCCCCGCTCGCCCCGGACCCGGCGGAGGCCGCCGCCGTCCTGACGTACGCCAAGGGCCTCCAGGACTGGCAGTCCGGCGGCCACGAATGGCATCTGCGCTCCAGCCGCTACATGAACGAGGGCGCCGTCGACGCCGGCCCCCGGCTGCCGGGGCTGCCGACCGGCATGGGCGTCTCGGCCGCCCATGTGCGCGAGGCGCTGCGCAAGCACGCGCACGTGCCGGGGCAGCGGACCGGGCCGTCGCTGCTGCCGGACTTCGACGTACCGTTCCCGCTGACGCTGAGCCCCCTGCTGCCCGAGGCCCGCCGCGACCTCCTGGCCTGGGCCCGGAGCACGGGCATCGTCTCCGACACCCCCGCGCCGCCCGGCGGTTACGTCTGGGACCGGGCGAAGCACGACGCCGCCGACCTGGCCCTGGCCCCGGCCGGGATGCAGCCCGACGCCACCCTGGCGGAGCTCGACCTGTCGGCGGCGTGGCTGGAGTGGGGGACGTTCGCCGACGACTACTACCCCGCGGTCTTCGGCCGCACCGGCGACGTGGCGGGCGGCCGGGCGTGCGCCGAGCGGCTCAAGCGGTTCATGCCGGTCGACGACACGCCCGCACCCGCTCCGGCGGGCCCGCTGGAGACGGGGCTCGCGGACGTCTGGGCGCGGACCGTCGCGCCGATGGACGGCGGGCAGCGGCGGTTCCTGCGGGAGGCGGTCGACCGGATGCTCGACAGCTGGCTCTGGGAGCTCGACAACACCGCTCTGCACCGCGTCCCGGATCCCGTCGACTACAACGAGATGCGGCGCGCCACCTTCGGCGCCGACCTCACCATGGCGCTCAGCAGGCTGGGCCACGGCCGGCTGGTGCCGGAGGCGGTGTACGGCAGCGGGCCGATGCGGGCGCTGGAGAACGCGGCCGCCGACTGCATCGCGCTGACCAACGACATCGTGTCGTACCAGAAGGAGCTGGAGTTCGAGGGGGAGCTGCACAACGCCCTGCTCGTCGTGCAGACGTTCTTCGACTGCGACTACCCGTCCGCGCTGGCGGTGGTGGCCGACCTGCAGCGGGCGCGGATCGAGCAGTTCCAGCACATCGCCCGCACCGAACTGCCGCTGCTCTACGACGATCTGGGCCTCGACGGCGAGGCGCGGGCGGCCCTGGACCGCCATGTGAGGGAGCTGGAGAACTGGGTGGCGGGGTGCCACCACTGGCATCTGTCCGTCGACCGCTACCGGGAGGCCGAACTGCGCCGCGCGGCGGGCAACCCCGCGCTGCGCACCCGCCCGCCCCTGATCTACCTGAATGGCGGATAGCGCGCATCCGGGTGGATGGAGTTCCCTGGGCCAGACTGACCGAAGTCGTTGACGGTCCGCGCGGGAGGGCGACCCGATGTCCGTATCGATCTCCGTGGTCCTGCTGCTCGTGATCCTCGCGGTGATCTTCCTGCGCAGCGGCTCCCTGAAGATGACCCATGCGCTGGTCTGCGTACTGCTGGGCTTCTACCTGGCGAGTACGGCGATGGCCCCGACGATCCAGACGGGCCTGAACGCCACGGCGAACATGGTGAGCAGCATCCAGCCCTAGGGCCTGGAGGCGCTCACTTCGCGTCCGCGTAGCACTCCACCGCCGCCGTCGTGAACGGGAACCGCACCGGGATGTCGCCGAAGGCGATCCGGGTGGCCTCCGCCGCCGAGGCGTCGATCACCGAACGGACCGCGTCCACCTCCCCGGCGGGGCAGTGCACGATGACCTCGTCGTGCTGGAAGAACACCAGCTCGCCCGCGAGTCCCGCCGCGTGGAGCCGCTGCCGGATCCCGGCCAGGAGCAGCAGCGCCCAGTCCGCGGCGCTGCCCTGGACGACGTAGTTGCGGGTGAAGCGCCCGCGCGCCCGGGCCGCGCTCGTCGTCCCGTACGCCGGGGCCGCGTCCTCCTCCTGCGGCAGGCCCGCCTCGCCGCTGTCCGCCGCGCCCGACGGCGGGCAGGTGCGGCCCAGATGCGTGCGTACGAGGCGGCCCTCCTCGCCCGCCCGCGCCGCGTCGTCGACGTAGGCGACCGCGGCCGGGAAGCGGCGGCGCAGGTCCGCGAGGTGCTTGAGGGCGTCGCCGGAGGTCTGGCCGTAGATCGCGCCCAGCAGCGCCAGCTTGGCCTGCGCGCGGTCTCCGGGGAACGCGCGGTCGGCCAGCGCGGCGTACAGGTCGCGTTCGCCGCCGGCCACCTCCATCAGGCCGCGGTCGCGGGAGACGGCCGCCAGGACGCGGGGCTCCATCTGGTCCGCGTCGGCCACGACGAGCCGCCAGCCGGGGTCGGCGATCACCGCGCGGCGGATCACCTTGGGGATCTGCAGCGCGCCGCCGCCGTTGGTCGTCCAGCGGCCCGAGACGGTCCCGCCCGGGGTGTACTCGGGGCGGAAGCGGCCGTCGGCGCCCACCCAGGTGCGCAGCCACTGCCAGCCGTGGGCGGTGTGCAGCCGGTAGAGCCGCTTGTACTCCAGCAGCGGGGCGACGGCCGGGTGGTCGACGGACTGCAGCTCCCACTTGCGCGTGGACGTCAGCTTGACGCCCGCCTGCGCGAAGGCCTTCAGGACGTCGGCCGGGAGGTCGGGCCGTACGCGCCGGCCGAACGCCTGCGACACCTCCTCCGCGAGCCGGGCCAGCCGCGGCGGCTCGAGGCCCCCGGGGTAGCGCCCGCCGAGCAGCTCCGTCAGCAGGGCGTCGTGCACGTCGGCGCGCCAGGGCAGGCCCGCACGGCCCATCTCCGCGGCGACGAGCATGCCGGCGGACTCGGCGGCGATGAGCAGCGCCATCCGGCCGGGGTGTCCGGTGCGCGCGATACGGCGCTGCTGCTCGTCGTACACCTCGCGCAGGGCCGTCAGCGGATCCGTGCCCTCCGGCAGGGCGGGGCCCGGTGCGCCGGTGTCGAACAGCGACGGCTGCGGTTCCCCCTCGGCGGCGGCGCGGGGCGGGGCGTCCTCGGGTACGGGCAGCCCGCGCAGCCGCGCGTACGCGGCGGGCAGGCCGCGGGGCAGCCCGGCCATCCCCTCGTGCGCGAGCAGCAGGGTCTCGGCGTCCTCCACGTCGTAGCACCGCTCGACGCGGCAGCCGGCCTCGAGCACGCGCTCGTACAGGGCGGGCGTCGAGCGCCACACCCAGCGCTCGGCCTCCGGGCGCGCCCGCACGGCGGACCCGGCGTCCGGGTACGCCTCCGCCTGCCCGGTCTCCCCGCCGACCGGGCAGACCAGCACCCCACCCCCCTGACCCTCCGCCATGAACCACCGCACAGGCCGAGTGTGACACCGGGGTACGACATCGGAACCGACCGTCGCCCCGGACCGTCCCAGTGGCACGGTCGGGGCCGAAATCCGGCCATCTCGTTGCCACTGCAACGGGTCCCGGGACCCGACAAACCGTGTCACACACGCCACGCGCACCGCTCTGGCCTCAGTAAACGCACTGTGGAATCGCGCGTTCACCATGCGTGCACGTGCATTTGCCGATGCAGATGCACGTCAACAGAGCTATGATCCACCGCAGTTGACGACGGCAACAGACATTGACGGCAACTGGTATGGGAGAGCCCCGTGGCCCAGGCGTACAACGGCATGCCAGCCGGAGATCTTCACGGTGCCGTATGGCAGAAGAGCCGGTACAGCAACTCGCAGGGAACCTGCGTCGAGTTCGCAAAGCTGCCGGGAGGCGAGATAGCCGTGCGCAACTCGCGCTTCCCCGACAGCCCCGCCCTCATCTACACCCCGGCAGAGATCGAGGCCATGCTGCTGGGTATCAAGGACGGCGAGTTCGACCATCTCGTTACGGGCTGAGCCGGCTGAGCCGGCCGCGCCGCGGATCCGCGCGGGTCAGGGCTTCGTGCAGCGCCCCGACCCGCCGTCCTGCGGGTAGCAGATCAGCGGATAGTCCGCGCTGTCGTGGCTGAGGTAGCGCCCGTAGCAGGTGTTGGGCGTCGTCCGCCCCCGCTCGGCGCAGAACCCCACCGCGGCCTTTCCGTCGGCGAACGGCCCCGGCGCGTAGACCACCCAGTAGCCCGCGCGCAGCGACCCGTAGGAGTCGCTGCGCAGCACCCGCGCCTCCGGCACCGTCCCGCGGATGTCCGCGAGCCGCGCGTCGCGCGCCGACGCCCCGCTCGACACCGGTACGGAGGCCAGGACGGCGATCCAGGTGTCGGTCGCCGGACCCTGCGGCGGGGGCGTCGTGCCGGGCGGCGAGGAGCTGGGCGGCGGGCTCGACGACGGCCCGGAGCCCGGGGGCGAGGAGGCGGGAGTGGTGCCGCCGTCCGACGTCGGTCCGCTCTGGTTCCGGTCGTCCGCGGTCCCGCCCGTGCCGCCCCCGGACTGCTGCCCCTGCTGCCCGCCGAGCAGGATCAGCGCGGCGATCAGCCCGCCGACCAGTGCCAGCGCCGCCACGACGGCGGCGGCGACCAGCGCCGGATGCGTTCCGCGCGCGGGCACCGGACGGGTGGCCGGTTCGTACGGCGCGGGCCGGGGGCTGTCCAGCGCCGTCGGGGTGTACGCGGGCGCCGGCTGCGGCACCGCCCCGGCCGACCGCGTCACCTGGCGCAGCATCCCCTCCAGCCGCCCCGCCGCCGGACGCGCGGCCGGGTCCTTGACCAGCAGCGCCCCCAGGACGGGCGTCAGCGCCCCGGCCCGCCGCGGCGGCGGCACCGGCTCCTCGACGACGGCGGCCAGCGTGGCGAGCGTGCCCGCCCGGCGCAGCGGACTGACGCCCTCCACCGCGACGTACAGGGTCATGCCCAGGGACCACAGATCGGCGGCCGGGCGATCGGTGGCGCCGCGGATGCGCTCGGGGGCTATGTACTCGGGGGAGCCGACGACCTCGCCGGGGTTGGTCAGATGGGAAGAGTCGGCGAGGGCCGCGATGCCGAAGTCCGTGAGCACCGCCCGCCCGTCGGGCCGCAGCAGCACGTTCGCCGGCTTCACGTCGCGGTGGTGGATCCCGGCGGCGTGCGCGGCGGTGAGCCCGGCGAGCACGTCCAGCCCGATCCGGGCGGCCTCCTCGGGGGCGATCGGCCCGGCGGTCAGCCGGTCCTGCAGACTGCCGCCCGGCACCAGCTCCATCACCAGCCAGGGATGCGGGTCGGCCTCGACGATGTGGTGGATGGTGACGACGTTGGGATGGCTGAGCCGGGCCAGCGCCCGGGCCTCGCGCAGCACGCGCTCGCGCGGCAGCTCCGCCGCCCGCGCGTGCACTTCCTTCAGCGCGACGTCGCGTTCCAGCGCGGTGTCCCGCGCCCGCCACACCGTGCCCATGCCGCCGCTGCCGAGCCGCTCGAGCAGCTCGAAGCGACCGTCGATGATCCGCCCCCGGCCCCCGGTCATGCCACCAGGCTACTCAGCGCCACCGGTGTGGTCCTACTGCGCCCCCTGTGCGGGCGGCAGATGGAACAGCGCCCACACCACCTTGCCCCGCAGCGAACCGGCAAGCGGATGCCAGCCCCAGCTGTCGCTGAAGGAGTTGACGAGGAACAGCCCCCGCCCCGACTCCTCCGCGAAGTCGGCCTCACCCGCGACCGGGCTGTCGCAGCTGGGATCGCGCACCGCGCACACGAGCCGCGAGGACCACCGCATGATGTGCAGCCGCACGGGCGGATCGACCGGCTCGCGGGCGTCACGCGCGTCGCCGCCGGGCAGGGCGTGCCGCAGGGCGTTGGTGACGAGTTCGGAGACCACGAGCGCCACGTCGTCGCAGAGCTTGTCCAGCTCCCAGTGGCGCAGGGTGGCGGTGGTGAACCTGCGGGCCCCGCTGACCGCCTCGTACTCGGCGGGCAGGGCGCACGAAGCGGCTCCGGCGACGGCCCCCGGGTCTATCGGGGGCAGCCCCTGCCATAAGGGTTCGAGCATGGTTTGTGCTTCGGGTCCCATGCGCGGCACTCCCGGCAGTCGCGGCTGACGTCACCAATCGCTTTGCGAGTGACCATCGTTCCGAATGCGCACGGCAGATGCAAGGGCAGATGCACGTGCACGCGATCGGAATGCGTAGTTCAGGACCGATACGTGCCAGATGAGATTTAAAACTTTCCTATATCTGTAACCACTTGAGCACACAATGAAGCGTGTTCGTGGCAGACTGTGGCCCGTTGATGCCTGGGGGGCGCCGGGGGGCGAATGGGCTGCGAAGAGCAAGACGGGCGGAGGCGAGCGGATTCATGACCGGTGTGGACAAGTCGAGCGGGTCCGTGGTGCGCCGCATCCTGCTCGGCGCCCAGCTGCGGCGGCTGCGCGAGGAGCGGGGTATCACCCGCGACGCGGCCGGCTACGCGATCCGCTCCTCCGAGTCCAAGATCAGCCGGATGGAGCTGGGGCGGGTGAGCTTCAAGACCCGGGACGTCGAGGATCTGCTGACGCTGTACGGGGTGGCCGACGAGCGCGAGCGCACGGCGCTGCTGGGCCTGGTGCGCGAGGCGAACACGGCCGGGTGGTGGCACAGCTACACCGACGTGCTCCCCGGCTGGTTCCCCACCTATGTCGGCCTGGAGGCGGCCGCCTCCTCCCTCGAGGTGTACGAGGTGCAGTTCGTCCACGGACTGCTGCAGTCCCCGCGCTACGCCGAGGCCGTGGTCACGGCCGGCCAGCCGAGCCTCTCCTCCGCCGAGGTCGAACGCCGGGTGGGCGTCCGGCTGGAGCGGCAGAAGCTGCTGTACGCCGAGTCGGCGCCGCGACTGCACGTCGTCATGGACGAGGGCGCGATCAGCCGCCCGTACGGCGGCGGCGAGGTCTTCCGCGAGCAGCTGCTCCATCTGCTGGACCTGACCGAGATGTCGAACGTCACTCTGCAGATCGTGCCCTTCGACTACGGCGGCCACGCCGCGGACAGCGGCGCGTTCACCGTGCTGGGCTTCCCCGACGGGGACCTCTCGGACGTGGTGTACGTCGAGCATCTGACCTCCGCGATCTACCTCGACAAGGCGGAGGACGTCGGCCGCTACCACGCGGCCATGGACCGGCTGCAGCGCGCCGCCCTGACGCCGGCGGAGACCCAGGACATGCTGCGAACGCGCGCACGCCGGAGCTAAACGTTCAACCGGCGGATATTTCCAGCCAGTTATCGGACTAGATCATTCAACTGGTGCAACCAATCAGTACGATGACATGCCATCAGGCCGCGATCGATCTCGCGACCTCCCCGGTACGACTGCAGGCGGGAATGGCATGTCCTACTTCGACGAGCTGGCCAGCCAGTACATCGACGGCGAGTGGCGTCAGGGTGCGGGTTCCTGGGACCTGATCGACGTCAACCCGTACGACGGCGGGAAGCTCGCCGCGATCACCGTGGCCACCGCCGCCGAGGTCGACCAGGCGTACCGCGCGGCCGAACGCGCGCAGCGGGACTGGGCCGAACAGAGCCCCTACGCCCGGCGGCTGGTCTTCGAGCGCGCCGTACGGATCGTCGAGGAGCTGGAGGAGCGGATCGCCCGCACCATCATCGCGGAGGTGGGCGGCACCCACCGCAGCGCGGCCTACGAGCTCTTCCTGACCAAGGACATGCTCCGCGAGGCGATGTCGTACGCCCTGCGCCCCGAGGGGAGCGTGCTGCCCTCGCCGGTCCCCGGCAAGGAGAACCGGATCTACCGGATCCCGGTCGGCGTCGTGGGTGTGATCAGCGCCCACAACTTCCCGCTCTTCCTGGCCATGAAGTCCGTCGCCCCGGCGCTGGCACTGGGCAACGCGGTGGTGCTCAAACCCCACCAGGACGCGCCCGTCGCGGGCGGCACGCTCATCGCGCGGATCTTCGAGGAGGCGGGGCTGCCGCCCGGCGTGCTGAACGTCGTGGTGACGGACATCGCCGAGATCGGCGACGCCTTCATCGAGCACCCGGTGCCGCGGGTGCTCTCCTTCACCGGCTCCGACGGCGTCGGCCGGCACGTGGCGACGGTCGCCGCGCGGAACTTCAAGCGCGTGGTGCTGGAGATGGGCGGCAACAGCGCGCTGATCGTGCTGGACGACGCGGACGTCGACTACGCCGTCGACGCGGCCGTGTTCAGCCGTTTCGTCCATCAGGGCCAGGTCTGCATGGCCGCCAACCGGGTGCTGGTGGACCGGTCCCTCCAGGCGGAGTTCACCGAGCGGTTCGTGGCCCGGGTGCGGGCGCTCAAGGTCGGCGACCCGGCCGACCCGTCGACGGATCTCGGGCCGCTGATCAGCACTCGGCAGGCGGAGCTGGTCACCGAGCAGGTCGAGGCCGCGCTGGCGGCCGGCGCGACGGCGCTGGTGCGCGGGGCGGCGGACGGCACGCTGGTGTCGCCGACCGTGCTCACGGGGATCGCGCCCGGTGACCCGATCGCGCGCCGCGAGCTCTTCGGCCCGGTCGTGGTGATCATCCCCTTCGACGGGGAGGACGAGGCGGTGAAGATCGCGAACGACACCCCGTTCGGCCTGAGCGGCGCGGTGCACACCGCGGACACGGAGCGGGGCGTGCGGCTGGCGCACCGGATCGACACGGGCATGATCCACGTCAACGACGGCACGATCGCGGACGAGCCGATCGTCCCCTTCGGCGGCGAGAAGAGCTCGGGCGTGGGCCGGCTCAACGGCGAACCCACGGTGGAGGCGTTCACCACGGTCAAGTGGATCTCCATCCAGCACGGCCGTACGCACTTCCCCCTCTGAGGGCGGGGGCACTGCCACCTCGGGGAACCGGCGCACGTTCACCCGTTCGGCGGCGGGGCGCTCGCCGCGGTACGGGGGCGGGTCAACCATGGCGGTGACGCCCGTTCCGTACCGAGGAGGAGCCCGCATGACCGCACCCACCGCCGCCAAGACCGCCCGGGATCTGATGCATCCCGGTGTGGAGTGCGCGAAGGCCACGGACACGGTGGCCACGGCCGCCGTCCGGATGCGTGAGCTCGACGTCGGCTGCATGCCGATCTGCGGGCCCGACGACAAGCTGATCGGCATGCTCACGGACCGCGACATCGTCACCGAGTGCGTGGCGATGGGCAAGGACATGACGATGGTGCACGTCGGCGAGCTGGCCAAGGGCGCCCCCGCCTGGGTCGACGCGTCCGCCACCAAGGACGAGGTGCTCGCGGTCATGGGCCGGAACCAGGTCCGCCGGCTGCCCGTGATCGAGGGCCACCGGCTGGTCGGCATGATCAGCGAGTGCGATCTGGTCCGCGGCCTGGAGCGCGACGACGTCGCCGCGTTCTGCAACGCGGTCTACGGGGCCTGACGCTCCCGCACGTGGCGAAGGGCCGGGCTCCCCGCGGAGCCCGGCCCTTCGCGCACCGCCCGGCGCTACTTCTTGTCGCGCAGCGGCGGCACCACCTCCGGGCTGACGTTGTTCCCCGGCTGCGGGTCGTGGGTCGTGGACCACACCCGCGCCACGTTGCCCAGATCCGAACCCGAGCCCCGGTAGCCGGGGTCGAGCCGGACGCGGAAGGTCCAGGTGTACGACTCGCCCGCGCCCAGCTCCGGCAGCGGACCGCAGGTCACCTTCTGCCCCTTCGCCGTGCAGCCGTCCGTGGACCGGACGAAGTCGATCGCCCCGGGCAGCGTGTCGCCGGCGGTCACGTCGTGCGCCGCGTATGGGCCCTTGTTGGTGACCCGCACCTTGTAGACGAACCGGTCGCCCGGCCCAACCGGCCCGTCGGCCCGTACCCGCTTGACGACTCGCAGATCCGCCTGGGGGTCGGCCACGTGCGGGGCGGCGGCGCAGTTCGGGTCCTGGGAGGTCTCGTCGCAGTTGGTGCGGGGGGTCTCGGCCGCGAGCGCGCTGACGGCGTTGTGCAGCAGGCCGTCGCCGGTGGGCGGATCGTTGAGCCGCACCGTGTACCTGATGGTGGCCGTCTGGTCGGGTGCGAGATCGCCCGACCAGGCCACCCGCCCGTTGCCGTACGTCAGGTCACCTGTGCCGGCCTCCCCGCCGCCGTACCCGGCGTCGTCCAGGGCCTGCGCCAGATCGTCGCTGAACCTGGCCTTCGGGTACGGCACCTCGCTGGTGTTGGTGACGGTCACGGTGTACGTGACCAGGTCGCCGGGCCGCACGACCATCGGCGCGGCGGTCTTCTTGAACTCCAGGTCGGGGATCGGCACCGACAGCGCCACCTGGAACGGCACGTACGTGTCGCCGTTGGTCTCGAAGGTGAGGTCGGCGCAGGTCGACCCGGCCGGGATGGTCTGCGCCGGCAGCGGGAACTTCTTGGCGTCGAGGCCGAGGGTGTTGACGTAGCCGGGATCGACGGCTCCGTCGGCGGTGCTGTCGAAGAAGTTGTTCGTCGAGTTGGTGTGCTCGTCCTTGATCGCGGTGCCGTTGACGCGGAACTTGTCGCCGCTGGTGCCGCGGTCGCCCTCCAGCGCCGACACGCCGGCGTTCGGCGTCGCCGTCCCGTAGCGGTAGAAGTCGCAGACCTGGACGGTGGTCGGCGCGTCGCCGGAGCCCTGCCGGACGTGCCCGTAGTACAGGTCGACCGCCCTGCGGGTCGGCGCGTACTGCGCGTCCGGCCCGTCGTACGCGTACACCACCTGCAGCGACCAGCCGCCGACGCAGCCCTTGCCCTGCGGGGCGAAGACGTTGCCGACGGACACCGGGACCGGATCGGTGCCGCCGGTCACCCCGGCGAAGAAGGAGGTGACGTCGGCGCGGGCGGAGTAGTAGTGCGGGCCGGCGCCGTTCGCCGGGTCCGCGACGGAGTCGGCGACGGTCACCGGGACCATGGGACCGTTCGCCACCCGGATCAGGGGCTGGGCGGTCAGCGGGTCGAGCCCGCCGGGCGGCTGGGTGGCCGGGCCGGCGGTGTCGCAGACGGCCCGGCCGGTCGTTCCGTACGTCCCGGTGTTGCCGCCCCAGATCAGCTCCGCGTGCACCACCTCGGCGCCGGGCGGGACGGCCACCTCGCCGGTGCTGGAGTTGTACGTCCCGGCGGCCCCGCTCCGGTCGACGTACATCATCTCGATGGAGTTGTTGTTGGTGTTCGTCGTGCCGGCCGCCGCGGCCTCGCACGCGGCCGCGTCGGGGTGTCCGGCCGGCGGGCAGCCGAGCACCGTGTTGCCGACGGTCAGGAAGTCGCCGTAGACGTGGTCGGAGTAGACCTTCTGGAACGGCTTGACCACGACCTCGGCGGCCGGGGCCGCGACGGCCGGCGCGGTGGACAGGACGACGGGCGCTGCGGCCGTGCACAGGGCGGCGGTCGCGGCCAGCAGGCCGCGGTACCGGCGACGGGATTTCCGAGTCATGCGGACAAATTATTTGAATCCAGTTCAATTCCCCGGATGCGGCCCGCCGGGCCGCGTGTCCGGCCCGCAGGTCATCAAGTTTGAATAGCTCCGCATAGGCTGGAGGGCACACCTGCATCCACCGACGAAAGGCGGGGTGGTCGATGTCCGCGACGCGGCTGCTGGTCCTCGGGGCGGTGCGCCGGCACGGCCGCGCGCACGGCTACCAGGTCCGCAACGACCTGGAGTACTGGGGCGCCGACGACTGGGCGAACGTCAAACCCGGGTCGATCTACCACGCCCTCAAGCAGATGGCGAAGCAGGGACTGCTGTACGCGCACGACGTGGCACCCAGCACGGCCGGCGGCCCGCCGCGTGTGGAGTACGAGCTGACGCCCGAGGGCGACGCGGAGTACTTCGCGCTGCTGCGGGAGTCGCTGCGCCGGCACGACCAGAAGATCGACTACCTGACGGCCGGCGTCGGCTTCGTCGTCGACCTGCCGCGCGCGGAGGCGATCGCGCTGCTCAAGGAGCGGGTGCAGGCGATGGAGGGCTGGCGGGGCGCGGTGCGGGAGCACTACTCGCCGCAGGGCGACGAGGACTACGGCCACATCGGCGAGATCATGCGCCTCTGGCTGCACAGCGCGGAGAGCGGCATCGAGTGGACGCGCGGCCTGATCGACCGCCTGGAGGCGGGCGCGTACGTGATGGCGGGCGAGGGTGACCCGTGGGCGGCGGGGGGCTTCGTCGCGGAGGAGGCGCCGGAGGCGGACTGCTAGCCGGGCCGTGCCACCCACCGGGTAATCAAGTTTGACTAATGCGTCGCCAGGGTCTACCTTCGACGGTGTGGTCAAGTTTGACTACTGCTTGCCGAGCTGGAGGAGGCGTATGACCGGGACTGGGACCGGGACTAGGACTGGGACCTGGACCGACGCGGTGGTCGTCGAGGGGCTGCGGAAGAGATTCGGTGCCAACCGGGCCCTCGACGGGCTCGACCTGACCGTGGCCCGGGGCGCCGTACACGGCGTCCTCGGCCCCAACGGGGCGGGGAAGTCCACCCTGGTCCGGATCCTGGCCACGCTGCTGCGCCCGGACGGCGGCCGGGCCGAGGTGGCCGGCCGTGACGTGGCGCGCCACCCGGACGAGGTCCGCTACCGCATCGGCCTGCTGGGCCAGCACGTCGCGCTGGACGAGGCCCTCAGCGGCCGGCAGAACCTGGAGCTGTTCGGCCGCCTCTACCACCTCGGCGGCACCCGCGCCCGGAGCCGCGCGGCCGAGCTGCTGGAACGCTTCGGCCTCGCCGACACGGGCGCCAAGCCCGTCGCCCGGTACAGCGGCGGGATGCGCCGCCGGCTCGACCTCGCGGCCAGCCTGATCCTGCGCCCGCCGGTGCTGTTCCTGGACGAGCCGACGACCGGGCTCGACCCGCGCGGCCGCACGGAGGTGTGGAACTCCGTGCGCTCCCTGGCCGACGGCGGTACGACCGTGCTCCTCACCACGCAGTACCTGGAGGAGGCCGACCAGCTCGCCGACCGGATCTCGGTCGTGGACCACGGCCGTGTGGTAGCCGAGGGCACGCCCGACGCGCTCAAGGCGGAGCTGGCGGGGGACAGGATCGACGTGGTGGTGCGGTCCGCGGAGCGGCTCGCGGCGGCGGCGGACGTGGTCGGCATGGCGGTCGGCGCGGCTTCGGTGGACACGGATGCCGACGCCCGGCGGGTCAGCGCGCCGGTCACCGACCGGATCGCGGCGCTGACCGCGGTGGTCCAGGCGCTGTGGGCCGCGGGGATCGAGGCGGAGGACATCGCGCTGCGGCGGCCGACGCTGGACGAGGTGTTCCTGAGCCTGACGGGCGCGACACACGAGGAGGCGGCCGTATGACCACGACGACGGAGCACTACCCGGCGCCCATGGCACCGGGCGGCGGCGGCCGGCTGCGCTGGGCGCTGGCGGACGGCTGGACGATGACACGGCGCGGGCTCGCGCACTGGGCGCGCCGGCCGGGGCAGTTGGCCGTGGGGCTGGTGTTCCCGGTGATGATGCTGGTGATGTTCGCGTACTTCCTGGGCGGCGGGATGGCCGTGCCCGGCGGCGGTTCGTACAAGGAGTTCCTCGTCCCCGGGATGCTCGCGCTGACCATGGCCTTCGGGCTGGAGGCCACGATGATCGAGCTCACCCAGGACCTCGGCCGGGGCGTCGTCGACCGCTTCCGCTCGATGCCGATGGCGCCGTCGGCGGTCCTGGTCGGCCGGGCGCTCACGGACATGCTCCAGTCCGTGCTGTCGCTGGCCGTGATGCTGGCGGCCGGCGCGGCGGTCGGCTGGCGCTGGCACGGCCCGCTCGGCGAGGCGCTGGCGGCCGTGGGCCTGCTTCTGCTGCTGCGCTTCGCGATGCTGTGGGTGGGCATCCATCTCGCGCTGGTGGCGGGGAAGCCGGAGCTGGTCCAGGCGGTGCAGATCCTGGTCTGGCCGGTGGCGTTCCTGTCCTCGGCGTTCACGTCACCGGCGACGATGCCGTCGTGGCTGGGCGCGATCGCGTCGTGGAACCCGCTCTCCGCCACGGCGGGGGCGATCCGCGAGCTGTTCGGCAACCCCGGCTGGCAGGACACCGGCTGGGCGGCGGAGCACGCGGTCCTGCTCGCGGTGGCGTGGCCGCTGGCGCTGGTGGCGGTGTTCGCACCGCTGGCGGTACGGCGGTACGGCCGGCTGAGCCGGTAGCCCGCGGGGTTACGGCTCGGTCTCCGGCTCCACGACGACGGCCGTCCCGTACGTACCGCGACCGCCCGGTGAGCCCGAAGACCTCCCCGACCACGCGGGGAGCCCGGCGCCGCTGGCGCGTGTGCGGGGTGGCCGTTGTCCGTCCGGTGCCCGGCGCCGCCCCGCGCCTGCGGCGCGGGGATTGCCCCCACCCACACGCCACCCGTCAACGTGTCGCCTGGTCACCGCCGGCGCCTGGGGTGAGTGGGCGAACCGTTCACGTCCCCATGGCGTGAGGGTTCGGGCGGGGACCCCCCTGGCCTACGTCAAGCGAAGCAGTAGGC
>NZ_JBFAXR010000137.1:0-21432 GCF_040680895.1 Streptomyces sp. NPDC051940
ACCGTCGCGTCCGCGTCGAGTTCGGCCCGGTGCGAAGCGAGCGGCTCCGCTGGCGCTCCGCCGGTGCGAAGCGAGCGGCTCCGCTGGCGCTCCGCCGAGGGTTGCCGTCGGTGAACCGGTGGGGCTGTGCCGGCTCCGCTTCGCTGCGCCGGCTGATGCCTGGTCGGGGGCTTCGCTGGTGGTCGCAAGGGGTGTTACGTGCGGGACTCCAGGGATCTGCGGGTGTTCGGGCCGTAGACGCCTGATGCGTCGCCGGTCACGCCGTAGTCGTCCTGGTAGTTGCTGACCGCCTTCACCACCTGCACGTCGTACGAGCCGTCGATCGGGCCCGCGTACAGGCCCAGCTCCTTCAGGCGGCCCTGGAGTTCCTCGACCTCCGAGCCCGACGAGCCCCGGCTCAGCGTGGGGCCCGTGGGGGCGGGCGCCTTCGTGCTCTTCGACGGGGACGGGGACGGCGAGGCGCTCTCGCTCGGCGACTTCGACGGAGACGGCGACGCCGACTTCGACGGCGACGGGGAGGCCGGTTCCGACGCGGGCGCCTCCGTCGGTGACGGGTTCGCCGAGGCCGTCGCCACCGGGCGGTCCGGGCCCGCGTCCTCTTCCGACGAACCCGAACCCGCCAGCGCCGCGGCCACTCCCGCCACCACCAGGACGGACGCCGCCGCCGCGGCTATCACGAGCGGTCGGCGGTTGCGTTCGCGGCGCGCCTGGCGGCGCGGGGACGTCGGCGGGCCCGCGGGGATCGCGTCCAGTTCCGTCGTGTCGTCCGGTGCGGGGGCGGCCTCCGCCGGCCCCTCGCCCTCGAACATGTCAACGTCCTCCGGGGCCGGCGACGACGGCAGGAACGCCTGCCTGGGCAGTGGGAGGCGCTGCGTCTCCTCCGGTGCCCGTACCGGGCGGTCCGTGGACTGCATGACGTACGGGCGGATCAGCTGGGGCTCCCGGCGCGGCGCGGCGTCCGCGGCCCCTTCGGCGTCCGGCGCGGGGCCGTCCGCCGTTGGCTGAGCGGGCTGCTGCCCCGGCACGGGCTGCCCCGGCACGGGCTGTCCCGGCACGGGCTGCCCCGGCACCGGCTGCCCCGGCACGGGTCGTGCCGTGGACGGGTCGGCCGCCGTCGCCTCCTGCGCCGCGCCTTCGCGCGCGGAGCCGATCGCGCAGCCGCACCCCGGCGTGCCGTAGGCGTTTCTGGGCGCGCCGCACTCCGGGCAGGCCTGATCGTTCACCGTGCTGGTCCCCTCCATCGAATGCCTAGCGATTATGCAGAAGCCGGGGCGCTCTGCCCAGCGCCCCCTGGTCCCGATGGCCTTTTCGAGAGGCCGGAAAGGGACAAACGGGCGACTATGGGTGACATGGCGCAAGATCAGCCCGGCACGGACGGCCCCGGGCCCGGCCCGGACGGCACCGGAACCCCGCAGCGACCCGCCCGGGGCGCAACCGGCGCCGACGCCGCCGTGACCGAAGGCGAACCCCACGCGCCCGACGACGCCGGCGGATACGCCGCCGTCGCCGCGGAGGAGCGGTCGCACCGCAGCGTCCTCATCTCCATCGGCGCGCTCCTGTGCGGCATGCTGCTGGCCGCCCTCGACCAGACCATCGTCTCCACCGCCCTGCCCACCATCGTCAGCGAACTCGGCGGCATGGAGCACCTGTCCTGGGTCGTCACGGCGTACCTGCTGGCGTCCACCGCCGCCACCCCGCTGTGGGGCAAGCTCGGCGACCAGTACGGGCGCAAGAAGCTGTTCCAGGCGGCGATCGTCATCTTCCTGATCGGCTCCGCCCTCTGCGGCGTCGCCCAGAACATGCCCCAGCTGATCGGCTTCCGCGCCCTGCAGGGCCTCGGCGGCGGCGGGCTCATGGTGCTCACCATGGCGATCGTCGGCGATATCGTCCCGCCCCGGGACCGGGGTCGCTACCAGGGCCTGTTCGGCGCCGTCTTCGGCGCCACCAGCGTGCTCGGGCCGCTGCTCGGCGGTCTGTTCACCGAGCATCTGAGCTGGCGCTGGGTGTTCTACATCAACCTGCCGATCGGCCTGGCCGCCCTGCTGATCATCGCGGCCGTGCTGCACATCCCGCGCCACGCCACCCCTCACAAGATCGACTACCTGGGTGTGGTGCTCATCGCCTCGGTCGCCACCTGCCTGGTCCTGATGACCTCGCTCGGCGGCGTCACCTGGGACTGGGGGTCCCCGCAGATCATCGGCCTCGCCGTGCTGGGCGCCGTGCTGCTGGCCGCCTTCGTGTACGTCGAGACGCGGGCCGCCGAGCCGGTCATCCCGCTGAAGCTCTTCCGGATCCGCACCTTCACCCTCTGCTCGGTGATCGGCTTCGTCGTCGGCTTCGCGATGTTCGGCGCGATGACGTACCTGCCGACGTACCTCCAGGTGGTGCGCGGCGTCTCGCCGACCATGTCCGGCGTCCACATGCTGCCGATGGTGCTCGGCCTGCTGATCGCCTCCACCGGCTCCGGGCAGATCATCAGCCGTACGGGCCGGTGGAAGATCTTCCCGGTGCTCGGCACGTTCGTCACCGCGCTGGGGCTCGGGCTTCTGCACGAGCTGGAGGTCGACACGGGTGAGTTCGCGCTCAGCGTGACCTTCTTCATCTTCGGCTTCGGGCTCGGTCTGGTGATGCAGGTGCTGGTGCTCGCCGTGCAGAACGCCGTCGGCTACCAGGACCTGGGCGTCGCCACCTCCGGTGCCACGTTCTTCCGCTCCATCGGCGCGTCCTTCGGCGTGGCAGTTTTCGGCACGCTCTTCACCAGCCGGCTGACCGACCATCTGCGGGAGGACCTGGCGGGCCGGGTGCTGCCGCCTGGGGCGGACATCGACGCCCTGATGGCCGACCCGCGCGCGATCGGGGAGCTTCCCGAGCGGCTGCAGCCGGCGGTGATCGGTGCGTACTCCACCTCGATCACCGACGTTTTCCTCTACGCCGTGCCCGTCGCGCTCGTGGCGTTCGTCGTGTCCTGGTTCCTGCGGGAGGACCCGCTGCGCGACACCGTGACCGTGCCCGACGCGAGCGAGACCCTCGCCACCAACCCCGTGGAACGCTCCTCCCGCGAGGAGCTCACCCGGGCGCTGACGGTCCTGAGCACGCGCGAGGGGCGCCGCGAGGTCTACCGGGACATCGCCGTACGCGCCGGGGTCGATCTGCAGCCGGCCGCGGCCTGGATGCTGCTGCGCCTGCTGCGCTACGGCTCGGCCGAGCCCGCGCTGCTGTCCGAGCGGGCCGACGTCCCGCTCGCGGTGGTCACCTCGGCGGCCCGGCAGCTCGAGGAGCGGGGTTACGGCGTACGGGAGGGGCTGCCGCTGGTCCTCACCGAGGAGGGCCGCCCGCCCGCGCTGAAGCTGGCGCGGGCACGGGAGGAGGCGATGGAGGAGCTCCTCGGCGACTGGTGGACGCCCGACCGGTCGAAGGAACTGTCGTCGCTGGTCAAGGAGTTGTGCGCGGAACTCAGCGGCTCCGACGAGGAGGCCCCGTACGAGGACTTCCCCCGCCGCGCGCTGGCCCCGGTCACCGGCCACGACCTGGACCACCACGACCGACACGGCCTCCACGGCGACTACCGCGGCGGAGACTGAGCACCTCCGGCGGGGCACGCCGCCCGAAGGGGGTCGCCCTTTGCCGGGGCGCGCCGCCCCAGAGGCTCCGGGGGCTTCGCCCCTCGGGCCCCGGGAGTGGTGGGGTTTGGCCCTCGCCTCGGGCCGCAGGGCGGTTGGTTGGGGGAGGGGAGGGCTTGGGGGCTTCGCTCCCAGGCCCGCGGGGGTGGGGCTGGGTGAGCGCCGGGCCCTGCCTGCGGTGAGGTTGGGGGTTTTCCCCTGGCCCCTGGAGGGCGGTGGTTATGAGGGCTTCGCCCCGTGCCCCGGGGGCGGTTGGGTGAGAGTGGGGGGGCCAGGGGACCGCCGGCCGCCGCCGGGCAGAGGGCTTCGCCCCGCGTTGCCCGGGCCTTTGCCCGGGCCGCTTCGGCAGGTGAGGTCGGGAGGCTCGGCTCCGAAGCTCACGGGCGCGCGGTGATGGGGGCGGTCGGGCCGGCGCTTGTCCCGGCCCCGGGGCGGTGGGGTTGGAGGACCTCGCCCGGCCCGGGGGCGGTGGGGTTCGGGGACCTCACCCGGCCCTGGGGTCTGGGGTTTGGGGCGACGTGCGGGGCTCCAGGGTGGGGTGGGTGGGCGGCGGCCGGCGGCTGTGGGGCTCACAGGGGTGGGGGCGGGGTTAGAGGTCCTTGCCGTAGCAGTGTTCGGCCCAGTCTTCGGCGACGTACTTTTCGATCTCGGCGTAGCCGTGCGACGCGTACATCGCCCGGGCCTCCGTCAGTACGGAGCGGGTGTTGAGTACGATCCGCTTCCCGCCCAGCAGCCGGGCCTCCTCCTCCGCGGCCAGCAGCAGGCGCCGGCCGAGGCCCGCGCCGCGGGCGGCCGGCCGGACGTACACGCGCTTGAGCTCGCAGGAGCCCGGGACGGCGGGCAGGGTGCGGATACCGGCGAAGCCGAGAAGGCTGCCGTCCGCGTCGCGTGCCCCGAGGAAGACGCCGGTCGGCGGCTGCAGATCCCGGCTCTCGTCCCACGCCAGCGCCTCGCGCAGCTCGTCGTCGGTGGCGGGCCGCCCCAGCAGCCGCTCACCGGTCTCGGCGAAGTACTCCCAGACGGCGTCGGCGACTTCGGGTGCGTCGTACGGCTCGGGGGCTATGACGATCGCGTTGGTGCGGGCGGTCACTGATCGCCTCTCGGGCCGGCGCTCTGCACCACCTCGAACGACCACACCTCGGACCCGGAGGCGGCGGGCCGCTGCGGCTGCTCCCCGCCCTGGGGGCCCTGGTGGGCGGCCTTCATCGGCCCCTCCATCCACGCCTGGAAGGACGCCTCGTCCCGCCACCGCGTGTACACGAGGTACTGTTCGGTCCCTTCGACGGGTCGCAGCAGCTCGAACCACTCGAACCCGTCGGACCCCTCCACGGCCCCGGCCCGCGACGCGAACCGCTTCTCCAGCACCTCCCGCTGCTCGGCGGGAACGGTCAGCACATTGATCTTCACGACGGACATGCGGCCAGCGTCTCACGCCGCCCCGGCGCCCGTCCCGCAGGTTCCCGCGGAGCCGGGCGGGCGCGGCGCGGGGAAGTGTGCCTCTCCGCCGCGTGTGAGGGCCTTCCGGTCGTGAACCCGTTCCGGGGGTCCGGGTGACAGCGGGTGCCAGAGGGAGTCACCCGCGCTACGGAGGCCGTAGGACCGACCCGCCAGTGGAGGAGCCCGAGTACGAGGGTCCCGAGTACGGCGATCCCCAGGGCGGTGAGCCGGCGGCCGAGGACTCCCGGATCATCGCCCAGTCCTGGGAGAACCCCGAGCTCTTCGCCCAGCTCTACGACCGCTACGCGCCGGACATCCACCAGTACGTCGCGCGCCGCCTCGGCGACGCGCACGCCGACGACATCACCGCGGAGACGTTCCTCGCCGCGTTCCGGCGGCGATCGCGGTACGACGTGGCACGCGGCAACGTCCGGCCCTGGCTGTACGGCATAGCCGCCCGGCTGATCGGCAAGCACCGCCGTACGGAGATCCGCCGGCTGCGCGCTCTGGCTCGTACAGGCGCCGGTGAGGTCGCCGAGTCCTGGGTGGAGCGCGCCGACAACCGGATGGCCGCGCAGTCCACGCAGGCGCCGCTCGCCGGCGCACTGGCCGCGCTCTCGGCCGGGGACCGGCAAGTGCTTCTGCTGATCGCCTGGTCGGACCTGAGCTACGCCGAGGTCGCCGAAGCGCTCGGCATCCCCGTCGGCACCGTCCGGTCCCGCCTCAACCGGGCCCGTCGCAAGGTGCGCGAGGCGCTCGGCGCGGATCCCACGTTCGACCCCGACACCGCCACGGAGGTGGCCGCACATGGATGAGATGACGGCACTGCGCGATCTGGTCGAGGACGTGCGGCCCCCGGACCGGGCCCGGCTGGCGCCGGGACGGCAGCGGCTGCTGGAGGGGGTTTCCGGCGGGGGGCGGACGCGGGCGCTCCGCGGCGGTCGGCGGCTCGCGGTGGTGTGCGCGGTCGTCGCCGTGGTCGCGGCGCTCTTCGCGACACAGCTGTGGGTGGGAGGCGACGGGCGGCGGGACATGCGCGGTGTGCCCGCGGTCGAGCCGCGGGCCGATCAGTGGGTCTACCGCGAGTTCCTGGAGTACCAGGCACCGCTCAACTTCCGCGACGACCTCAACCCGCGGACGGAGGACGGATCGTCCGGCGGGCCCGCGACGGGAGGCAAGACGGAGTACGAGACGTGGACGGCGTACGGCAGCGGACAGCTGTACCGGACCATGTTCGATCCGGGCGTGATCAAGAAGATCGGGCACTCCAACCTGGGGTCCCCGCAGAGTGTCCGGGACAAGGTGGCGGGCCTGCCGGAGGACCCGGAAGCCCTGCTGCGGGCACTGCCGGGCGTGGTCCCGTTCGGGGGCGGTGGGCCGCAGGGCCAGTACGCGCGGATCGAGACGCTGTTCACCGAGGTCGCGTTCATCCCGCCGGAGGTGCGGGCCTCCCTGTTCCGCGCGCTCGGCACGATTCCGGGCGTCACGATCGGCAGGAAGCAGGCGAAGGACGCGACGGGCCGGGGCGTACTGGTGGTGTCCTTCGCGGACACCCAGTACGCCGAGCGGTACAACCTGCGGCAGGATCTGCTGCTCGACCCGGAGACCTTCGAGTACCGCGGCAGCCGCGGTGTCTATCTCGCCGGCGGACTGGTGGACGGCAAGCCCACCACCCGGGACATCGTGGTGAGCGCCAGGGTCCTCGTCCGCGTCGGTGTCGTGGACGCGCGCGGGCAGCGGCCCTGAGCACGCGGCCCGCGCGCGTCGGCTACGACGCGGCGCCGCTCACGCCCGGGCCGATGAAGCGGCGGTGGAGGGGGACGACGTGGAAGTCCGGCTGGTCCGTGACGCCGAGGTCCTGGAGGGTGGGCGCCAGGCGTTCGGCCAGGAAGCGGTCCCAGTCCTCCTGGGTCTCCCAGACGTCGGTCACATGCAGTACGCCGTCCTCGAACCACGCGGCGTGCAGGACCACGCCCTCGGGCATGCGCTCCTCCCAGCCCACCCGGTCGCGTGCGGCGTCGTACTGCTCGGGTGTCATGCCGGCGAAACTCAGGGACATCACAACAGCCATCAGAACCTCTCGGAACGTCTCGACAATGGTCTCTGTCGGGACGCTAAGCAGGCCATGACGGTACGGCCAGCCAGGAGGGCCGTCCGTGCGAAGCCGGAGCGGCCGGGTCCCCCGCCACGCGGCGGAGGACCCGGCCGGCGGATCAGAGGCCGCCCGTGTACGCCAGCAGGTTAGGGGTGCCGACGAGGTCGCCGCGTACGACGCCCGGGGTCGCGTTCGCGACCAGCCAGGAGCCCAGCGCGGACTGGGACGTGTCGCCGTTCGCCGACTTGTACAGCGCCGCGATGCCCGCCACGTGCGGGGTCGCCATCGAGGTGCCGTTGTAGACCGCCGTGGTGTTCTTCGGCTGGGTGGAGAGGATGCCCGAGCCGGGGGCGTACAGGTCGATGCACGCGCCGGTCGAGGAGTAGCTCGCGCGGTTGTCGCCACTGTCCGTGGCGCCGACGGCCGTGGCCGCCGTCAGGGCGCGCGGGAGTCGGTCGCAGGAGTCGGCGCCGGTGTTGCCGCCGGACGTGGCCAGGAAGACGCCCGAGTTCATCATGTTGGTGAGCGCGGTGGCCAGCGTGGCGTCGTACGTCCAGTTCCAGGACGTGTTGGCCACGGCCGGCTTCTGCGCGTTCGCGGTGACCCAGTCGACCGCCTCGATCGTCGCTGAGGTGCGGCCTGAGCCCTGGCAGTTGAGGATCTTCACCGCGTGCAGCCGGACGCCCTTGGCGATGCCGTACGTGTTCGAGCCGATGGTGCCCGCGACGTGCGTGCCGTGGCCGTCGCAGTCGGTGTTCTTGCGGTCGATGACGTTCAGGTCGAACTGGGCCCGGCCGCCGAAGTCCGGGTGCGAGACGTCGATGCCGGTGTCGATGACGTACGCGTGCACGCCCGCGCCGGTCGCCGTGTACGTGTAGCTCGCGGAGAGCGGCAGCGCGCGCTGGTCGACCCGGTCGACGCCCCAGGAGGGCGGGTTGACCTGGGTGGTGTCCAGGGCGTCGGTGACGTAGCTGTCCTGGGTGATCGAGACGACCGAGGACTGCTTCCCGAGCGCCTTCAGCTGGCCGGCGGTGAGGTCCGCGGCGAAGCCGTCCACGGCGGTCTCGTAGACGAAGCGGGGGCTGACGGAGAGCGCCCGGGCGAGGCCGCGGGCGTCGCTGCCGGGCTTCAGCTGGACGATGTACGAGCCGTCGATCGCCCGCGCCCCGTCGGGCGCCGCGGTGACGGCGGTGGACGGTGCGCCCGCGGAGGCGGCGGTGGGGAGGGCGACAAGGGTCAGGGCGGCGGCCGCGGTGGCGGCGCCGAGGAGACGGGGCAGCGAGCGGCGGGTGCGGGCGGTGCTGCCGGGGCCTTGGTTGCGGCGCAAAGCGAACTCCTCGTCCGTACGGACCGGTTGAGGGAGGGTTCCCTCGGGGTTGGCGAGAGGTTACGTGGTCATGCCAGCCCGGCGGAAGGGTGCGATTCCGGCCCCGTGAAGGGTGCGATTCCGGCCTCGGAGACGGGTACGGATCCGGTCCCGTGAAGGATGAGATTCCGGCCCCGGTGACGAGCCCGGTTCCAGCCCCGGCGGAAGCCGCCCCGTAAGCCCGCGCACGTGTATTCCCCTTGGAAGGAGAACGTGTTTCACTCCGCCGCGTGACCGAGACGAAGCCCCCAGAGGCCGATTACGTAGTCGTCGGGGCCGGCAGCGCCGGCTGCATCGTGGCGCGCCGGCTCGCGGAGTCCGGGGCGCGGGTCGTGCTGCTGGAGGCCGGGCCGCCCGACACGTCCCGGATGGTGCGCGTGCCCGGCATGATCACCGTCATGCACTCGGTGCCGCAGCTGAAGAAGCGCTTCGACTGGGGCTACTGCACCGTCCCCCAGGAGCACGCGGCCGGCCGCCGGGTGCCGGTGACCCGCGGCAAGGTGGTCGGCGGTTCCAGCTCGGTCAACGGCATGCTGTTCGTACGCGGCCACCGCTCCAACTACGACGACTGGGCCGCGGACGGCTGCGCCGGCTGGTCGTACGACGAGGTCCTGCCCTCCTTCCGCAGGCTGGAGGACTGGGAGGGCGGCGCCAGCGAGGTGCGCGGAGCGGGCGGCCCGATCAAGGTCAGCCGGCAGCGCGATCTGACGCCGGCCAGCGCGGCGCTCGTGGAGGCGATCGGCGAGACGCTCAAGACGCCCGCCAACGACGACTACAACGGCGCGACCCAAGAGGGCGTCGGGGTCGTCCAGATGAGCTCCGACAAGGGCGTGCGGTACAGCGCTTCGAAGGGCTATCTGGGCAAGGGCGCGGGCGTGCGGCTGATCACCGGGGCGACCGCCGCCCGGGTCGTCGTCGAGGGCGGCCGGGCCGTGGGCGTGGAGCTGCTGGACGGGCGCGTGGTCCGGGCCGCGCGGGAGGTCGTGCTGTCCGCCGGGGTGGTGGGCTCGCCGCAGCTGCTGATGCTGTCCGGCGTCGGGCCCGCGGACCATCTCCGCGAGCACGGCATCGACGTACGGTCGGACCTCCCCGTCGGCGACAACCTGCACGACCACCTCTTCGTACCGATGACCTTCCTCGCCCCGGGCGCCGTCCACCGCGGCACCGGCACGCACTTCCTCGCCGGGCTGCTGACGGAGGCGGTGCGCGGGGGGACGTGGTTCGGGCGGACGGTGTTCGACGCGATGGCGTTCGTACGGACGGACGCGGCGAGCGGCGGCGGACCCGCCCGCTCGGACCGCCCCGATCTGCAGATCCACGCCCTGCCCTGGTCCTATCCGTCGCCGAACCAGGACGCCCCCGTCCGGCACGCCGTCGACCGGCGGCCCGCGCTGACGGTGATGCCCACCCTCATCTACCCGCGCAGCCGCGGCACCGTCCGCCTCGCCTCCGCCGACCCGTCCGCGGCGCCGCTGATCGACCCGGCGTACCTCGCGGACCCGGGCGACGCGGCGTTCCTGGTGGCGGGGATGAAGCTGATCCGGGAGGTCATGGCGCACCAGCGGCTCGCGGAGGTCGTGACCGGCGAGCTGCACCCGGGGCCGTCGGTCGCCACGGACGCCGACATCCTGCGCGAACTCCCGCAGCGGGTGCACTCGGTGTACCACCCGGTGGGCACCTGCCGGATGGGCACGGTCGTCGACCCGCAGCTGCGTGTCCTCGGCGTCGAGGGCCTGCGCGTGGCGGACGCGTCCGTGATGCCGTCGATCACCGGCGGCAACACGAACGCCCCGGCGATGATGATCGGCGAGCGCTGCGCGGAGCTGATGACGGCCGGCTAGCCGTGCCATCTCATGAGGTTGGTTCCACCGGCGTCCGCTGGGGCCGGCCGTGGGGCGTGGTGCTGGGACGGCCTCTTGATATGACACTCGTTATAGGTCCGTGTAGCCTCGTTCTATAACGATCGTCATAGGAGGCATGTCGTGACCGTCATCACCGTGAACACGTCCAAGGGCCGCTTGAGCCAGGAGCAGCGTCGCAGGCTGGCCGAGACGCTGACGGACGCTGTCCTGGTGCCCGAGGTCGGGCAGTTCGCGCCAGCCGCGCGGGTCGGTTTCCAGGTGCATTTCGTCGAGCGCGAGAGCGACATGATGGCGATCGGTGGCCGCCTGCTGGCCGACGTCGGCCCGGATCTCGACGTCATGGTCATCGACGTGGCCGTCATGGACGGCGACTGGCGCCAGGAGGTGCGAGCGGAGGTCGTCGAGCGCGTCCTGTCCGCGATGGCCGAGGCATGCGGTCTGCCGGAGCCGGCTCCGGCCTGGTGGGTCAACTTCCGGGTGATCGACGAGGGCAGCTGGGGCTCGCGCGGCGGTGTGCTGTCCGTGCTCTCGCTCCTGGACAGCGGCGTGTTCACCGAGGAGAAGGCCAAGGCGATCCGCGCCGCCCTCGGCGCCTGAACGGTCTGCGGTCGGCGTCCGGCGATCCGCGAGTGGGACGCCGACCAGGCCGGCGGCGGGGAAGCCCGGCGAGGGGGCGATGTGCGGCTCAGGCCCCGATGGCGTGGTCGATCAGGCCCTGAAGCTGAGCGGCCACCCGATCGAGGGGTTCGGCGCTGCGCTTGGCCCGGCACATGGCCACGGTGCCCTCAACGGAGGAGACGATGAGGGTCGCAAGCTGCGCGGCCTGATCGGGCTCGGCACCGTGGGCCCGCAGGGAGTCGGCGAGCAGCGACTCCCACCGGTCGAAGACCTCGGCCGCAGCGGCCAGGGCGGGCGGGATCTCGTCGGTCGGTGGTTCCTCGATGGCCACGGCCAGCACCGGGCACCCGGCGCGGAAGTCGGTGTCGACGACGATCGTGCGCCACAGCGCCAGGAATTCCCGCAGTCCGGCGGCCGGGCCCTTTTCCAGCTCCGTGCGCAGACCGCGGGCCACCCACTCACCCGTGTACCGGACCGCCTCCATGGCCAACTGCTGCTTGCCCTCGGGGAAGTAGTGGTAGGTGGAGCCGAGCGGCGCCTTGGCGTGCTTGGCCATCTCGCGGATGCTCGTGGCGCTCAGGCCCCGCCGGCTGATCATGTCGGCGGCGCCCGCCACGATCCGCTCCCGCGCCTCCGGGTTCGTCTTGGGCATGTCCTGCTCCCCTCTGGTTATAACGCTCGTCATAGTCTAGCGTGGTCACCGTTATAACGATCGTCATAATCGGATGGCGGCGTGAACCCGCAAGGAGAGCCACCGTGCCGATGATCCGGCTGACCGCACCGACCGGCGCCCTCACCGAGGAGGGCCGCGCGAGCGTCCAGCGCGAGCTCGCCGGCGTGCTGCTGCGCTGGGAGGGCGCCCCCGACACCGCGTTCTTCCGCGCCCAGGCGTGGAGCTACCTGACCGAACTGCCGCACGGGGCGCAGGTGACCGCGGAGGACGACGTGCCGCGCTTCCTGGTGGAGGTCACCGTGCCGCAGGGCGCCCTGTCCGAGCGCCGCAAGGCCGGCCTGGTCGAGGAAGCGACCCGGACGGTGCTGAACGCGGCCGGCCTGCCCCAGGGCGAGGCGCTGCGCGTGTGGGTGCTCGTCCACGAGCAGCCGGACGGCACCTGGGGCGCGGGCGGCTCGGTCGTCCGGTACGCCGACCTGGTCGCCCTCGCCAAGAGCGGCAACAAGGAGGCCGCCGGTGCGTGAGCTGACGTACGTGGCCCGCAACAGCGTGGAGTGGCGCGAGGTTCCGGACCCGGTGCTCGGGTCCGGCCGGGCGGCGATCGTCGCACCGGTCGCCGCCACCTCCTGCGACGTCGACTCCTCGATCCTGGCCGGACACGGCTTCCTCGACCCGCCGTTCGCCCTCGGACACGAATGCGTCGCCCGGGTCGTCGAGACCGGGGACGCGGTCACGGCCGTGGCCCCCGGTGACCTGGTCGTCGTGCCGTGGTCGATCAGCTGCGGCACCTGCGGCCAGTGCCGCACCGGGCTGACCGCGCACTGCACCTCGGTGCCGCACATGGCCATGTACGGCGCGCCGATCGGCGGCAGCTGGGGCGGGCTCTTCTCCGACCTGGTCCGCGTCCCCTACGCCGACGCCATGCTCGTCCCCCTGCCGCCCGGTCTCGACCCGGTCGCGATGGCCTCCGCCAGCGACAACTGGTCCCTGGCCTGGCGCCTGGTCGCGCCCCATCTGACGAACCGCCCCGGCGCCCGCGTTCTGGTCATCGCGCGCGGCAGCATCGGCCTGTACGTGTGCGACATCGCACGCGCCCTCGGCGCCGGCGACGTCCTGTACGTCGACCCCGACCCCGCGCACAGGGCGCTCGCCGAGACCTACGGGGCGCGCACCGCCGAGGCGATCGACCCGATCCGGCACGGCTTCGACCTCGCGGTGGAGGCCACCGGCCGCGTCGGCCAACTCGAACTCGCCGTCAAGTCCCTCGCGCCGGAAGGCTTCTGCGAATCGGCGGGCAACCACTTCCGACCCGGCGAACTGCCACTGCTCGACATGTACCTCACCGGCGTCACCCTGCGCATCGCCCGCGACAACGTCCGCGCCCACATCCCCGAAGCCCTCGACCTCGCCGCCTCCGGCACCGTCGACCCCGCCCGGGTCGTCTCGCACATCCTCGACTGGGAGGACCTGCCCGCTGCACTGCCCGAGAGGCACCTCAAGCCCGTTTTCATCCGCGACCTCGCCACCCGCTGATCCCGCACGCCGCCGTGCTGCCGCGCTGCGGCATCGGACCCGAACGCCGAGAAGCCCGATGACCTCGCCCCTGACCCACCACGCACGTCACGCCCGCCGGCGACGGCGTAGCCGGAACCTGCACCCTCGGCATCGCCCACGAAGGCCCACCGGGCTACGGCCACGGCGGCATGAGCGCCATGCTCCTCGACGAACTCATGGGCTGGGCCTGCACCGGCGCCGGAATGCCGGGGATGACCACCGGCCTCCAACTGCGCTACCACCGCCCCGTACCCCTGCAGACACCACTGCACCTCTCGGCGCGCGTCACCGGAACCGACGACCGCAAGATCTTCCTGACCGGCTCGATCACCACCGACCACGACCGCTCCACGATCCTCGTGTCGGCGGACGGCACCTTCGCCGCACCCGACCCCGACCGCGCCCGCGCCATGTTCCCGAGCCTGCGCGAGGAAACGTGACGACCGGCTCACCACGATCGTGGTGCCGCCAGTCGTCCAGCCCGCAGAATCGCCCAAGCCCAAGCACGTGACAGGGCACCGCAACGCCCCGCTCACACCCGAAGGGCGACTGCGCCTGTGCCTACGCATCGAGGCGGGACGCCCACTCGCACACGTCGCCGCCGAAGCCGGGACCGTTCCTCCCGCCCAGCAGTGAGCCCGGCCCGAACCGCAGAAGACCTCGCAGATCTCGTGGAGGCACCACGTCGTCAGACCGAACACGGTCCGGCCCGCCTGGCAGCCGACCTCCAGCGGCTTCACAGCATCACACTGGCCCCGGCCACTGTGCACCGCGTTCTCGTCCGGCGGGGACTCAACCGCCTCCGTGACCTCGACCCACCCACCGGCGAGCGTGGCTGCACCTACCTGCATTCAGCCGTGGATGATCACTCTCGACTGGCATACACGGAGGCATTGGACGACGAACGTGCCGCCACTGCGGCCGCGTTCTGGCACCGCGCAGCAACCGGGAACCACGAGCGACCGCACTCAGCTCTCGGCGGGAAGCCACCGATCAGCCGAACCCCCACCAGCGGATACCGCGTCGCCCTCGGCCATCTGCCGCAACCACCCGCTGCCGTCCCCCAGCGACTCACGATCGAGGACGCGATGGAACCAACCTCATGAGACATCACAGCTAGCCGTGCAGCGTGAGCCCCTTCACGGCCCGGTCCACGCTGTTGCGCGGTCCGTACAGGGCCAGGCCCACCAGGTCCAGGTCCTCGGCCGGGACGTCCCGTACGGCCGCGCGGTTGACGTCGTCGTGGCCCGTCGCGAACATCTCGCGGATGTACACCGCCGTGTGCAGTCCGCGCGTGAGCGCCCGGCCGTGCGTGCGGGCCAGCCCCGCCGCGTCCGCCGCGAAGACCAGCACCGGCTCGCGGGCCAGGGCCAGGTAGGTGTTGCCGGAGGCGTCCTCGTAGGGCTTGCCCATGATGTCCTCCGTGGCATGGGCGACGCCGGTCGAGAGGAAGGAGGCGACGTTCAGCTTCTGCCAGACGGCGAGGTCGTCGCGGACGACGACGGCGAATTTGGTGTCGAAGCGCATGAGGGCCAGTCTCGGCGGATTGGCCTTGGGCGTCTTGGACGGATGTGCGCATGATGGCGTCATGCGCAGCGGAACGACGGACAGCACGAACGGCGCGACGACGGACAGCACGAACGGCGGGACGACGGACGTCACGAACGGCGCGACGACGGACGTCATACCGGACGGGACGACGCACGTCGCGGACAGCGGTACGGCGGACACCGGCTGGGTCCGCTACTGGCGCGACCCCGGCCGCCCGGTCGAGGTGATGCACGCGCACTTCACCGACCACACCTTCCACCGGCACTCCCACGACGCGTACTCGTTCGGCGTGACCGAGCAGGGCGCCCAGGGCTTCCGCTGCCGCGGCGGCGCGCACACCAGCGCGGCGGGCCTGGTGATGACGTTCAACCCCGACGACCCGCACGACGGCCACGCCGAGGCCGAGGTCGGCTACCGGTACCGGATGGTGCACATCGGGCCCGACGTCGTACGGGAGGTCCTCACCGACGCGTACGGCCCGGCCGCCGCCATGCCGCTGTTCCGGCAGCCCGTGCACCACGACACGGTGCTCCGCCGCGCGCTCATGCGCCTGCACGCCGCGCTCGCCTCCGGCGAGGACGCCCTCACGCGCGACGAGCGGCTGACGGCGGCGGTGCTGGCGATGGTCCGCAGGCAGGCGACGCGCGCGCCGCTGGCCGCGGGGAGCGGCCACGCGCCCTCGGCCGCGCGCCGGGCGCGGGCGCTGCTGGCCGAGGGGTACGCCGAGGGCCTCACCGGCGAGGAGCTGGCGCGGGCGGTGGGCGGCAGCCGGTTCGCGCTGTACCGCGCGTTCCAGCGGGAGTACGGCGTCTCGCCCGGCGAGTACCAGCGCCAGCTGCGGCTGCGCGACGCCCGCCGCCGCCTCGCGGCGGGCGAGTCGCCGGCGTCCGCCGCCGCCGCGGTCGGCTTCGTGGACCAGAGCCATCTGCACCGGTGGTTCGTGCGGTGCTACGGGGTGACGCCGGGGGTGTACCGGCGGGCGGGGGCGTAGGCCCGCCGCCGGTCACCCGTGGACCGGGTGCGGGGGCGTGACCCCCGCCGCCCGTCACGCGTAGGTGACCCGCAGCTCCTTCACCCCGTTGATCCACGCCGACCGCAGCCGCCGCGGCTCGCCCTCGAGGTGGATGCCGGGCATCGCGTCCGCGATCGCGTTGAAGATCAGGTCGATCTCCGTGATCGCCAGGGACTTGCCGAGGCAGTAGTGCGGGCCGCCGCCGCCGAAGCCCAGATGCGGGTTGGGGTCGCGCAGGATGTCGAACCCGCCCGGGTTGTCGAAGACCTCCGGGTCGTGGTTGGCGGAGGCGTAGAAGATGCCGACCCGGTCGCCCTGCTTGATCTGCGCGCCGCCCAGCTCGACGTCCCGGGTGGCCGTGCGCTGGAAGGACGTGACCGGCGTGCCCCAGCGTACGATCTCCTCCGCCGCGGTCGCCGGGCGCTCCGCCTTGTACAGCTCCCACTGCTCGGGGCGGGTGAGGAAGGCGTGCATGCCGTGGGTGATGGCGTTGCGGGTGGTCTCGTTGCCCGCCACCGCCAGCATCAGGACGAAGAACCCGAACTCGTCCTCCGTCAGGTTCCCCTCGTGCTCCGCCGCGACCAGCGCGGAGACGATGTCGTGCGCCGGGCACTTGGCGCGCTCCGCGGCCAGGCCCATCGAATAGCCGATGATCTCCGCGGCGGCCAGCTTGCCCGTCTCCTCCGAAACGGCCAGTTCGGGATCGTCGTAGGCCAGCATCTTGTTGGACCAGTCGAAGAGCTTCGACCGGTCCTCCTGCGGCGCCCCGATCAGCTCCGCGATCGCCTGCAGCGGCAGTTCGGCCGCGATGTCGGTGACGAAGTTGCCGCTGCCGCGCTCGACCGCCTCGGCGACGATGCGCCGGGCCCGGTCGCGCAGCGCGTCCTCGATCTTGCGGATGGAGCGCGGGGTGAAGCCCCGCTGCACGATCTGCCGGACCCGGGTGTGCTCGGGCGGGTCCATGTTCAGCATGATCAGGCGCTGCATCTCGATCTCGTCGCGCGTAATGTGCTCGTTGAAGCGGATGACCGCGGTGTTCTCCGACGAGGAGAACGTCTCGGGGTGGACGGACACCTCCTTGACGTCGGCGTGCCGGGTGACCACCCAGTAGCCCTCGTCGTCGAAGCCGACGCTGCCGCGTTCCTGGGGGCACCACCAGACGGGAGCCGTGCCGCGCAGCTCGGCGAACTCCGGCAGTGGGACCCGGTGCTGGTAGATGTCGGGGTGGGTGGGGTCGAAACCCTCGGGCAGTGCGGGGCAGAGCGACATCGGGACGCCTCCCAGTATCCGGCCGGCACCCGGCCGTTGTCTGACGGGCCATCAGATTTGCGCGGTGAGGCTAGTAACGGGATCTACAACAAGCAAGGGCCATGAGGCCATCGGTTACGTGCAGGACCCTTGCGCCGCGGGGGTGGCCGTCGCGAGACTGCCCCTACAGAACTAGTACGCGTTCTAGTTCCGGGCGGTCCGGGCGCTCCGGGCGGCGCGAGGAGGGGACGAGTCATGGCCGCTGAACCCGTCATCGTCGAAGCCGTACGCACACCGATCGGAAGGCGCGGGGGCACGCTCGCCAATCTGCATCCGGCCTATCTGCTCGGCGAGACGTACCGCGAGCTGCTCGCCCGTACGGGCATCAAGCCCGACTGCGTCGAGCAGGTCGTGGGCGGCACGGTCACCCACGCCGGCGAGCAGTCGATGAACCCCGCCCGCAACGCCTGGCTCGCCATGGGCCTGCCGTACGAGACGGCGGCCAGCACGGTGGACTGCCAGTGCGGCTCCTCCCAGCAGGCCAACCACATGGTCGCCAACATGATCGCCGCGGGCGTCATCGACGTCGGCATCGGCTGCGGGGTGGAGGCGATGAGCCGGGTGCCGCTCGGCAGCGGCTCCCGGCACGGGCCGGGCAAGCCCTTCCCGGACGAGTGGAACGTGGACCTGCCCAACCAGTTCGAGGCGGCCGAGCGCATCGCCCGCAACCGTGGGCTGACCCGGGAGAACGTGGATGCCCTCGGCCTCATCTCGCAGGAGCGGGCGGCCGTGGCGTGGGCGGAGGAGCGCTTCAAGCGCGAGACGTTCGGCGTCCAGGTGCCGACGACCGAGGAGGAGCAGCACCAGGGCCAGGGCATGTGGCGGATCGTCGACCGGGACGAGGGGCTGCGCGACACGTCGATGGAGGCCCTGGCCGGGCTGAAGCCCGTGATGCCCACCGCCGTGCACACGGCGGGCAACTCCTCGCAGATCTCCGACGGGGCGGCGGCCGTGATGTGGGCGTCCAAGCGCATGGCGCGGGCGCTCGGCCTGAAGCCCCGGGCCCGGATCGTGGCGCAGGCGCTGGTCGGCGCCGACCCGCACTTCCACCTCGACGGGCCGGTCGACGCGACGAAGGCGGTGCTGGGGCGGGCCGGGATGTCGCTGAAGGACATCGACCTGGTCGAGATCAACGAGGCGTTCGCGTCCGTGGTGCTGTCGTGGGCGCAGGTCTTCGGCCAGGACCTGGAGAAGGTCAACGTCAACGGCGGCGCCATCGCGCTGGGCCACCCGGTGGGGGCCACGGGGGCGCGGCTGATCGCGACGGCGCTGCACGAACTGGAGCGGCGGGACAAGGAGTTCGCGCTGATCACGATGTGCGCGGGCGGGGCGCTGGCGACGGGGACGATCATCCAGCGACTGTGAGCGGGGCCCGGGAGGGCTATCCCTGCTTCGAACGGGCGTAGTGCGACCGGGCCTTGGCCCGGTTGCCGCACGCGGCCATGGAGCACCAGCGGCGGGTGCCGTTCTTCGACGTGTCGTAGAAGTGCAGGATGCACGTCGGGCCCGAGCACGCCCTGATCCGTTCGGGGCGGTCGTCGAGCAGGCGCAGATAGCTCTCCGCGGCGGTCCAGGCCGGGAGCCAGACGGGGTCGTCGGTCTCGACGCGCGTCACCGGGGCGTCCGGGCCCAGTTCGTGCCGCACGTGCCCGTGGGCCAGCACCTTGTTGAGCGCGGACCGGCCGCCGGTGTCCTCGGGGTGGTCGACCAGCCGGTAGAGCGCCGCGCGGACCTGCAGTACCGCGTCGAGCGTGGCCGCGTCCGCCCGTACGGACAACCCCGCGAGCTGGGACGCGACGCCGGGGGAGGCGAGCCAGGCGGCCAGTCCCGTGGGCGAGGTGAGCAGGTCCTGGACCTCGCCGTCCCGCATCCAGCGCGTGTTCAGCAGGTCGATGGCCAGGGGCTCATCGGTCAGCGGGCGGGGGTCCGTGGTGCTCATGCAGCGAGTCTAACCGGTCAAGGGCGGGATAGCGGTTGACGTGAGATGAGCTAACTCCTAATCTTGATTTAGACGGTTAGGGGGTCGGTCCCCGGCCGCTGGACGGAGGTATGCGCATGGGCGCCTTGGCGACGCTGAAGACGGGGCATGTGGGGCTGAACGTCACGGATCTGGACCGCTCGGTGGCCTTCTACCGCGAGGTCTTCGGCTTCGAGGTGAGCGCGGAGGGCAAGGAGGAGGGCCGCCGGTTCGCCTTCCTCGCCCGGGACGGGCAGCTGCTGGTCACGCTCTGGCAGCAGAGCGCGGCCGGCTACGCCGCCGACCGGGCGGGGCTGCACCATCTGTCGTTCCAGGTCGAGTCGGTGGACGAGGTACGGGCGGCGGAGGCGCTGCTGAAGTCGCTGGGCGCGGAGTTCGCGTACGAGGGTGTCGTCCCGCACGGCGAGGGAGCGGCCTCCGGCGGCATCTTCTTCGCCGACCCGGACGGCACCCGGCTGGAGATCTACACGACCGCCGGCGTCGCCGGCGAGGCGCCCACTGCGGGCGCTCCGACCTGCGGGTTCTTCTGAGCGGAGGGTCATCATGGCCACGTACACGAAGGGTGAGCTGGCCGTCCAGCGCCGGGCCGGGGTGAGCGGCCCCGCGGGCAACGCGCTGCGCGGCATCCGGTCCGAGGTCCCCGAGGTGGCCGCGGTGTTCCTGGCCGGCCAGCCGATGATCGTCGCGGGCGCGGCCGACCCGGAGGGGCGGATATGGGCGACGGTCCTGACGGGCCGACCCGGATTCCTCTCCGTACCGGAGCCGGGCGTGCTGGCCGTGGGCGCCCGTCCGCTGCCCGGGGATCCCCTCGCGGACATCCTCGCCGGCGAGGCGAAGCTCGGCACGATCGCCATCGAGCCGGCGACGCGGCGCCGGATGCGGCTGAACGGGACCTCGTCGCCGTACGGGGAGGGTCTGCGGGTGCGGCTCGACCAGGTGATCTCCAACTGCCCGAAGTACCTGCAGAAGCGTGAGTACGGGGAGGCAGGTCCGGACGCGGAAGCCGTCGCGGTGCGGCGGGGCGCGGAGCTGACGGTGGCCCAGCAGCTCGCGGTGAGCACGGCCGACACGTTCTTCGTCGCCACGGCCTCCCCCGAGGGGGACGCGGACGCGTCGCACCGGGGCGGCAACCCCGGGTTCGTGGAGGTCCTCTCGCCGACCCGGCTGCGCTGGCCGGACTACCTCGGCAACGGGATGTTCCTGACCCTGGGGAACCTGGCGGACAACCCGGCGGCGGGGCTGGTCTTCCCGGACTGGGACACGGGCGCGCTGCTGCAGGTGACGGGCGACGCCCGGGTGGTGTGGGAGGGGGCGGAGGTCGGCCGGGTGCCGGGGGCGGAGCGGCTGGTGGAGTTCGAGGTGACCGGGGTGAACGAGATCGCGGGGGCGGTGCCGCTGCGGTGGAGCGAGCCGGAGTTCTCGCGGTTCAACCCGCCGGTCGCGCCCGCGGCGTGAACCGCCGTCACACCGTGAGCTCCAGCGCCCTGCCCGGTTCGGCCCACCGGACGCTTCCGCGTACGGCGGCGGGCGCCTGCGCCAGCCGGGCCTCGACGGCGCGGCGGCCCTCGCGGAAGTGCGACCAGCCCTCGTAGTGCACGGGTACGACGGTGCGCGGCCGCAGCAGCCCGCACAGCTCCACCGCCCGCCGCGCGGTCATCGTGTAGCGCAGTGGACCCGTCACCGGGAAGCGCACCCCGCCCAGGTGCAGCAGCGCCGTGCCCACCGTGATCCGGTGTGCCACCTCGCGCACGCCCGCGTACAGCACCGTGTCGCCGGAGATCCACAGCGCGCCGTGCCGCTGCCCCTCCCAGCGCAGGGCGAAGCCCGTCACCTCGCCCACCACGGGCCGGGACAGCGGCGGGCCGTGCCGGGCTGGGGTGGCGGTGACCTCGATCGCCGGCAGCCCGGGGGACTCCAGCCGCCAGGTCGCCCAGGGGGCCAGGCCCCGGGCGCCGCCGCCCAGCCGCCGCGCTCCGGACTGCGTGGTCAGCACGGCGCCCGCCCCCGGGAGCAGGGCGCGGCCGGCGTCGTCGAGGTTGTCGGCGTGGTGGTCGTGGGTCAGCAGCACCGCGTCGACCGGGGGCAGTTCCGCCGCGTCGAGCGCGGGGCCGGCGGTCTTGCGGGACGAGGTGCCCCAGCCGAAGGCGTAGCGGCGGCCCGGCGGGTCGAACGTGGGTCGGTGAGCAGGCGCCGGCCCGCCGCCTCGATCAGGACGGTCGGGCCGCCGATGTGGGTGATGCGGACGTCGCTCATGTACGCGGTCTCCTCTCGGACCGGGACCACGAGGAGGTCGGGGTCTCCCCGATGGCGGGCGACGGCGGCCTGATCTACCAGGCCCGGGTCGCGGAGCTGGTCGGC
>NZ_JBFAXR010000138.1:0-21257 GCF_040680895.1 Streptomyces sp. NPDC051940
GCCCCCGGTCCGGGGGCGGGCCACCGCGGGTCGCTCAGGTGTAGCGTCGCGGCAGCTCGAGCCCGCGATCCGCCATCACCTGGCGCAGCACGTCGGGGTAGTCGGTGATGATGCCGTCCACGCCGTCGTCGATCAGCTTGTTCAATGTCGGCGCGTCGTCGATCGTCCACGGCACCACCTTGATGCCGGCGCGGTGCGCGGAGCGGACCATCTCCCGGGTGGTGTACGGCTCGTAGCCCGGGTCCGTCACCTTCCCGTTCTGCGGGAAGCCGTGCACGGGGGAGAGCGCGTCCGCGCCGAACGACGCGACCGCGGCCACGAGATCGCCGCCGAAGTCGTCGATGTCGATGCCGCCCAGCCACGGCGAGGCGCCCGGCTGGCCGGGCTGCAGGAACTGCGGGCCGTTCGTCAGCGCCACGATCGGCAGCTCCGGCGCGACCTCGCGCATCCGCATCAGCGCGCCCCAGTCGAAGCTCTGGACGGTCACCCGCTTCGCCAGCCCGGACTCGCGCACCTGGCGGGAGACGATCTGTACGAACTCCTCCCGCGGCGCGGTCTCGCTCGGCGCGCCCGCCTCGACCTTCGTCTCGATGTTGAGCCATACGGTCTTCTCCGCGCCCTTGCTCTTGACCAGGTCGAACACCTCGGTGAGCAGCGGCATCCGCGCCCCCGGGCTCGGCCGCTGGCCGGGGAACTGGGGGAGCGTGAGCGAACCGCAGTCCAGCGTACGGACCTGGGCCAGGGTCAGGCCGACGATGTACCTGCCGACGTAGGGGTACTCCGGGTCGCCCGGGAAGGCGGGACCGGTGTCCCGGCACTTGGAGCCGGAGATCCGGCGGTCGTGGGTGACGACCGCCTGGTGGTCCTCGGTGATCTGGACGTCCAGCTCCAGGGTCTTCACCCCCACCGCCAGGCCGTTGGTGAAGGACGCGAGCGTGGACTCCACCACGAGGCCGAGGCCGCCGCGATGGGCCTGCAGGTCGAAGTCCTCGCGCCCGGCGGCCCCCGCGTCCGCCGGCAGGCCGAACGCGAGGACGCCGGCCGCGGCGGCGATCAGGGCGGTGAGACGGTGGCGACGGGCGTGCGGTCTCCTGTGTGCCCTCATACGTGCCCCTTCCGAAGGTCGATGAGCCAACGCCCGCAATCTCGGGGACGGTTGTGGACCCGTCAATGCCGCGCGGCGAAGACCGGGCGACGCGCGGGTGAACGGTCGGCCGTCCGCGACGCCGGAACCCATGGGCCTACGACCCCAGGGCCGCCTCCATCACGTCCGCGGCGATGCGCGCCGCCGGATCCGTGTCCTTCAGGTCCCGCGGGGCGTCCTCGCTCTGTACGACGACCGCCACCGCGACCGCGTCACCGTCCGGCTGCCGGGCGTAGCCGACGAACCACAGATAGGCCCGGTCCTCCCCGCTGCCCACCCCGGACTGCGCCGTCCCCGTCACACCCCCGACGCGTGCCCCGGCGACCCGGGCGGCCGAGCCGGTCTGCTCCACCGCCGACTCCAGCGCGCCGCGCAGCTCGGACGCCTGGCCGGGGTCGAGGGGAGAGCCGAGCCGCGTCGCCTTGAACCGATCCGCGACCGAACCGTCCGCCCGGCGCACCTGGCTGACGCAGCCCGGCCGCCGGACGGTGCCGTCCCCGGCGACGGCACCGGCGACCATCGCCATCTGCAGCGGCGTGACCTGGGTGTTGCCCTGGCCGATGCCCGCCATCGCGTTCTGCGGGCGGGACGACTCCTCGGGGAAGACGCTCTCCGCCGCCCGGACCGGCACAGGGGTTTCCTTGCCGAAGCCGAAGTCGGCGGCCGCGCTCCGCAGCGAGCCGTTGCCGAGGCCGTCGCTGAGCCGGGCCAGGACGGTGCTGCAGGAGTACGTGAGGGCCGTCGTCAGCGACGCGTTCGCGCACTGCCCCGCGACGGGGTTGCGCAGCTGCACCGTGCTCAGGGGCAGCGTGTACGGCTCGGGGCTGTCCGTCGGCGAGGCGGCGTCGGGGACGAACCCCTCCCGCAGCGCGGTCGCCGCCGTCACGAGGGAGAAGGTGAAGCCCGGCGGATACGTCTGGCGCAGGGCCCGGTTGAGCATCGGCTTGCCCTTGTCGCCGGTCAGCTCCTGCCACACCGCCCGGTCGGCCTTGCCGGTGCCCGCGAAGCGGCCCGGATCGTACGACGGAGCTGAGGCCAGGGCGACGATCTTCCCGGTGGCCGGGTCGAGGGCGACCACGGCCCCTCGGTGTGCGCCGAGGCCCTTGAGGGCGGCCCGCTGGGCCTTCGGTTCGATGGTGGTCAGGACCGTGCCGCCGGCCGCCAGCTCGTCGGCGTACACGCCCTCCAGACCGCTGGTGCCGAAGGCGTTGGACCGGTGGCCGGTGACGGCGGCGTAGAGCGGGCCGTCGGTGTAGGTGCGCCTGTACGCGAACTGGGGACGCGTGTCCTTGGACCGGGTGTGGCCCGTGACGGGCTTCCCGGCCACCACGATGTCGCCGGGGGCGCCGCCGCCCTTGCCGTCGCCGCCGTCGTCGTCCCCGGAGAACCGGTCGACGGCGAACACGGAGCCGGCGATCACGAGGAGCGCGCCCGCCACGGACGCGGCGACGCGCGGCGCCCTGCGCCGGGGGCGGACGGGGGCAGGCGGCGGGGCGGTGGGCGTGTACGCGGGCGGCGGGCCGAAGGAGGGCGCGGCGGTGGGGGGTTGCGCCGGGGGAGGCGAGTCGGGCGGAACGGGCGCCGGGGGAGGCGAGTCGGGCGGAACGGGCGCCGGGGGAGGGGAGCCGGGCGGTACGGGCGCAGGGGCGGCCGGTGGCGTGCCGCCGAGCCCCGCGAGCCAGCCGCGGCCGTGGTCCTCGTACAGCTCCCCGCCGGCCGCGACCCGGCACAGCTCCACGATCTGCGCCGGGACCGGCCGCGCGGCGGGGTCCTTCGCCAGACAGCGCGCGATCAGGCCGCGCAACTCCGCCGGGGTGCCGGCGAGATCGGGCTCCTCCACGACGATCCGGTACAGCAGCACCTCGCTCGACCCCTCGCCGAACGGATGCTGTCCGGTCGCCGCGTAGTGCGCCAGCAGGCCCAGCGCGAACACGTCGACCGGCGGGCCGGGCAGGCCGCCCGCCTGGATCTGCTCCGGCGCCATGAACCCCGGCGTCCCGAGCCGGACCTCGGGGCTCGTCAGCGCCGTCGCGTCCAGCGCACGGGCGATGCCGAAGTCGATGACGCGCGGACCGTCCTCGGCCAGCAGCACGTTCGACGGCTTGAGGTCCCGGTGCACGATGCCCTCGGCGTGGATCGCGGTCAGCGCCTCCGCGACCCCGGCGGCCAGCTGCAGCACGGTCCGCAGCGGCAGCGGCCCGTACTGGGCGACGGCCGCGGTCAGCGACGGTCCCGGCACGTACGCCGAGGCCAGCCACGGCTGCTCGCCCTCGACGTCGCTGTCCAGCAGCTGCGCCGTGTACAGCCCGTGCACCCGGCGGGCGGAGCGCGCCTCCTGGGCGAACCGGCGGCGGAACTCCGCGTCCTGCGCGTACTCGTGGCGGATGACCTTCAGGGCGACGGGGCGGCCCGCGGGCGTGTGCGCCAGATAGACGGCCCCCATGCCGCCGGCACCGAGCCGCCCCCGCAGCCGGTAACCGCCGATGTCCGTGGGGTCGTCGGGTTCCAGCGGCCGCATACGTGCTCCCCTCCCTGGCGTTGCCTCAGCGTAGAGCGCCCGTCACCCGGCCGCGGCCCGTCGGCCGAAGCGCGCCGGGCGCACGGACTTCACTCTGCGGACATCACCGGATACGTGTGCGGTTCCCGTGAATGTGAGGGAATGGCCGGGTGGGCTCACCGGGTTTCCGCCACCGTGGAGGAGCGAGTGGTGCACGCGACGAGGGACGCGGAGCGCAGGAGGGCATTCGCCCGGTTCGTGGTGCCGGAGGTGGAGGTGCTGTTACGGGCCGCCACCACGCTGACGCTGCAGCACGCCGACGCCGAGGACCTGGTGCAGGAGACCCTGATACGGGCCTACCGGGCCGCCGACCGGTTCGACGGCCGGCATCCGCGGGCCTGGCTGCTGACCATCATGCGGCGCGCCGAGCACAACCGGCACCGCCGGCGCCGGCCGCAGCTGCTGGACGACCCGGACGCGGACCTGGAGCGGCTCACCCCGGCGCTGGCCCAGCCGGCGCCGACGCCCGAGACGCTGGTGCTGGGCGAGCTGTTCGACGCCGAGGTCGACGCCGTGTACGCAGGGCTACCGGTCAAGCACCGTCAGGTGGTACGCCTGGTGGACATCGACGGGTTCAGCTACGGCGAGGCGGCCGAACTCCTCGGCGTGCCCCAGGGAACGGTCATGAGCCGGCTGCACCGGGCACGGGCGCGGATCAGGGAGCAGCTCGCCGCCGTCGGGCTCGCGCCGAAGGGGGGAGCGTCATGAATCCGCTGCGCGTCTGGCGGCAGCGCGGCCGCCGGCCGCTGGACTGCGCCGAAGTCGCCCGCGAACTGCAGGCGTTCGTCGACGGCCAGTCCCGTCCCCGGATCCACGAGCGGGTGGCCGAACATCTGGCGTGCTGCCGGTGGTGCGGCTTCGAGGCGGCGACCTACCGGGAGATCAAGAGCGCGCTGGCGCGGCACGAACCCGTGGACCGGGAAACGCTGGCCCGGGTACGGGCGTTCGCCGAGTCGCTGCTGCACGACGAGCCGTCGGGCGGAACGGGCACCCCGGCCGTCTGACCGGAGCGCGCGCCCTCGCCGGCTGCTCGAAACGCACCCCCGCCGTCCGGATGGAATGGGGCCGCGCCCCCACCGGGTTCCCCTGGTCCCACCCGACCGGAGGAGGCCCCGTGCACAGCGGACTGCGCCACCAGGACGCCGAGACGAGGATCGGCGGCATCTGTTTCAAGACCGGCCCGCCCGGACGCACCGGCGCGGAACTCGAATGGCTCGTCCACGACCGGACCCACCCGGGCCGACCGGTCACCGCGGAGCGACTCGACGCGGCCCTCGCCCCCCTCGGCGCACCCGGGGCGCTCCCCGGCGGCAGCCGGCTCACCCGTGAACCGGGCGGGCAGGTCGAACTCAGTTCACCGCCCGCCGACTCCCTCACCCACTGCCTCGACACCGCCGCCGCCGACCAGGCCGCCCTCGACCGGGCCCTCGCCCGCGAGGGGCTCGTCGCCGTCGGCCGCGGACTCGACCCGTACCGGATCCCGGGACGCGTCCTGCAGCACCCCCGCTACCAGGCGATGGAGCAGCACTTCGACCGCATCGGCCCCTGGGGCCGGGTGATGATGCGCGCCACCGCCGCCGTCCAGGTCAACCTGGAGGCCGGGGACTCCTCCGACGGCCCGGCCGGTTACCGGCACCGCTGGATCCTCGCCCACCGCATCGGCCCCGTGCTGCTGGCCGCGTTCGCCAACTCGCCCCTGTGGCAGGGCCGGCCGACCGGCTGGAAGTCCACCCGCCAGGCGGTCTGGTCCCGGGTGGACCCGACCCGCACCCGGCCCGTCGCCGACGGCGGCGACGCCCGCTCCGACTGGGCGCGCTACGCCCTGGACGCCGCCGTCATGTGCATCAGACGGCCCGCCCCGGCCCGCTGGACGGCGCCGCCGGGGCTCACCTTCCGCGACTGGCTGGACGCCCCGGTCGACGGCCGCGCCCCGGCCGCCGACGATCTGGACTACCACCTCGGCACCCTCTTCCCGCCCGTACGCCCGCGCGGCTGGCTCGAACTGCGCATGATCGACGCCCAGTACGGCGACGGCTGGCAGGCAGCCGTCGCGGTGGCCTCCGCGCTGATGGACGATCCGGCGGCGGCGTCCCTCGCGTACGACGCGACCGAACCCCTCACCCGCGGCGACCGGCTGCCACCGCGGAGCCTGTGGCTGCGCGCCGCCCGCCACGGCCCCGCCGACCCGGCCCTCGGCGCCGCCGTCCGGGCCTGCGTCTCCGCCGCCGAGGCCGCCCTGACCGGCGAACCCCGCCGCGCCGTGGCCCGGTTCGCCGAACGCTACGCCGAACACGGCCGCTGCCCGGCCGACGACCTGCTGCAGGGCACCCCCCAGCACCCCCTGGACGACGTACGAGAAGGAACGCACCGATGACCACCCGACTCCGTACCACCACCCGCGAGCGGGCCCGTGCCGCGCTGGAACGCGCCCGCCGCCGGACGCTCGCCCTCACCGACTGCCTCGACGACGCCGGGCTCACCGCCCAGCACTCGCCGCTGATGTCCCCCCTGGTCTGGGACCTGGCCCATATCGGCAACCAGGAGGACATCTGGCTGCTGCGGGCCGCGGGCGGAGGGCCGGGGCTGCGCCCCGACCTCGACCACCTCTACGACGCCTTCCAGCACCCCCGGGCCGACCGCCCGGCGCTCCCGCTGCTCGGCCCCGACGCCGCCCGCCGCTACGTGGCCGAGGTCCGCGAGCGGGCGCTCGCCCTGCTGGCCGCCGCGGACCTGGACGGCGGCGACCCGCTGACCGCCGGAGCCTTCGTCTTCGGCATGATCGCCCAGCACGAGCAGCAGCACGACGAGACCATGCTGGCCACCCACCAGCTGCGCCGCGGCGCCCCCGTCCTCACCGCCCCCGAACCGCCCGCCGCTCCCGGCGACAGCCTGCCCGCGGAAGTGCTCGTCCCCGGCGGGCCGTTCACGATGGGCACCTCCACCGACGCCTGGGCCCTGGACAACGAGCGCCCCGCCCACGCCGTCCACGTACCCGCCTTCCACCTCGACACCGTGCCCGTCACCAACGCCGCCTACCAGGGGTTCATCGCCGACGGCGGCTACGACGACCCCCGCTGGTGGCATCCCGACGGCTGGGAGCACGTACGGGACAAGGGGCTGCGGGCGCCGCTGTTCTGGCGGCAGGAGGACAGCCGATGGCTGCGGCGGCGCTTCGGGCACACCGAGCCCGTACCGGATCACGAGCCCGTCGTACACGTCAGCTGGTACGAGGCGGACGCCTACGCCCGGTGGGCCGGACGGCGGCTGCCGACGGAGGCCGAATGGGAGAAGGCCGCCCGCCACGATCCCTCCACCGGCCGCTCCCTCACCTATCCCTGGGGCGAGGACGAGCCCACCCCCGAGCACGCCAACCTCGGGCAGCGGCACCTGCGTCCGGCACCCGTCGGCGCCTATCCGCGCGGCGCCGCACCCAGCGGTGCGCGCCAGCTCATCGGCGACGTGTGGGAGTGGACGGCGTCCGACTTCACCGGCTATCCCGGCTACCGGTCCTTCCCCTACCCCGAGTACAGCGAGGTCTTCTTCGGCAGCGACCACAAGGTGCTGAGGGGCGGCTCCTTCGGCGCCGACCAGGTCGCCGTGCGGGGGACGTTCCGCAACTGGGACTACCCCGTCCGCCGGCAGATCTTCGCCGGCTTCCGCACCGCGCGCGACGCGGAGCACGCCGACGGCGGCGAGCGGAGGGCGGCCTGATGTGCCGGCACCTCGCCTGGCTCGGATCCGCGCCGCGCAGCGTGGCCGAGCTGGTGGTGCGGCCGCCGCACGGGCTGTACGAGCAGTCCTGGGCACCGCGCCACCAACGGCACGGCACAGTCAACGCCGACGGGTTCGGCATCGGCTGGTACCCGCCGTCCGGACCGCCCGCCCGCTACCGCCGCGCGGTGCCCGTCTGGGCGGACGGCAACCTGCCCGACCTCGCCCGTACGATCCGCACCACGGCCGTGCTGGCCGCCGTACGCGACGCCACGCCCGGCACCAGCCAGGACGAGACGGCCGCGGCCCCCTTCGCCTCCGGGCCCTGGCTGTTCAGCCACAACGGGGCGGTGCCCGAATGGGAGCGGCTGCCGGACGACGCCGGGCTGCCGCTCGACTCCGCCCAGCTGCTGCGCCTGGAGGCCCGCTGCGACGCCGCCCTGCTGTGGGCGGTGACCGCCGGGCTGCTCGGCGGCGGGGCACAGCCCGGCGAGGCGCTCGCCGCCGTCGTACGGCAGACCGCCGCGGTACGGCCCGGAGCGCGGCTGAACCTGCTGCTGACGGACGGCGGGCGGATCGCCGCCACCCGATGGGGCGACAGCCTCTACTACCGCGCCGGGGACGGGCAGGTCACCGTCGCCTCCGAACCCGACGACGCCCCCGACGACGGCGCCGGCCCCTGGCGCGAGGTCCCCGACCGGTCGCTGCTGCTGGCCACCCCGGTCGGCGTCGCGGTGACACCGCTCACCGCCGACGCACCCCCGGCACGCTCCACCCCGCCCGCCACCGTCCTGGAAGGGAACCCGCGCCCATGACCGACCGCTTCACCCTCACCCGCCGTCTCGCCCACGACCACCTCGCCCGCACCCTGCGCGCCGACGTCACCGCCGGGCTGACCGGCACGCCCAAGACCCTGCCGCCCAAATGGTTCTACGACGCCCGCGGCAGCGCCCTGTTCGACGAGATCACCCGGCTCCCCGAGTACTACCTCACCCGCGCCGAACGGGAGATCCTCACCGCCCACTGCGCCGAGATCGCCGCCCTGAGCGGCGCCCGCACCCTGGCCGAACTGGGCTCCGGGTCCTCGGAGAAGACCCGCCTGCTCCTCGACGCGCTGGCACCGGCCCTGCACACCTACGCGCCCCTCGACGTCAGCCCCTCCGCCCTGCGCGAGGCGGGGCAGGCGCTGGTCCGCGACTATCCCGGCCTGACGGTCGCCGCCACCGTCGCCGACTTCGAGACCTCGCTGGAGCTGCCCGACACCCCCGGCCCGCACCTGCTGGCGTTCCTCGGCAGCACGGTCGGCAACCTGGACGCGGCCCAGCGCGCCGCGTTCTTCACCTCCGTACGCGGCGCGCTGGGGGAGCGCGACGCGCTGCTGCTGGGCGCGGACCTGGTGAAGGACACGCCGACGCTGCACCGGGCGTACGACGACGAGCGGGGCGTGACCGCCGAGTTCAACAAGAACGTGCTGCTCGTGCTGAACCGCGAACTCGACGCCGACTTCGACCCCGGCGCCTTCACCCACCGCGCGGTGTGGAACGCGGCCGAGGAGCGCGTCGAGATGCATCTGCGGTCCGCGGCCGCCCAGCAGGTGAAGATCCCGGCGCTGGACCTGCTGGTGGCCTTCGAAGCGGGGGAGGACCTGCGCACCGAGATCTCCGTGAAGTTCCGCCCGGGCGCCCTCATCGGCGAACTGGCCGCCGCGGGGCTGACCGTGCACCGGTGGTGGACGGACCCGGGCGAGCGGTTCGCGCTGCTGCTCGCGTTTCCCGGCTGAGCCGCTCCTTGGCCCCGCGGCCGGTCGCGGCCGGTCGCGGGGGTCAGCACACCGGGAGGCCGGGGACGGGTGCGTCGTTGTCGCCGCCCTTGATCCAGACGTCGCTCACGAAGACGCCGGCGTTGCCGCTGTCGTCGTCCGTCTTCGCCCACCAGACGTTGGTCCAGTCGCCGTAGGTCACCCGGTGGCTGAGCCGGACCTGGCAGTAGAAGTAGTTGACGCCCTGGTAGAGGGTGCCGACCCTGGTGTGCGCGGAGTCGTAGGAGTCGGCGGTGCGCCAGAGCTCGCAGTTGTACTTGCCGCCGCCGATGGACCAGCACGACGGCTCGGGGGTGGAGCCGCCGCCTCCCGAGTCGCTGCCCGAGGTGGTGGTGCCGCCCGAGGCGGTGGTCGTGCCGCCGTCGGACCCGCCGCTGTCGGAGCCGCCCGTCGAACCTCCGGTGGTGCCGCCGTCCGATCCGCCGTCGGAGCCGCCGGTGGTGCCGTCCCCGGAGGTGCCGGCGCCCGGGGCGGTCTTCGAAGGCTTGGGGGAGGCGGACGGCCGGTTGCTCTCCTTGCCCTTGTCGGAGCCCTTGGTCGCGGTGGCCTCCGCGCCGGTGGGCTGCTCGGCCGCGGACGGGGTGGGCGTCGAGGAGGCGGCGACGGGGTCGCCGCTCTTGCCGTCGCCTCCGCCGAGCAGCAGGGCCGTACCGCCGCCCGTCAGTACGACGGCTGCGGCCACGGCGGCGATGACGAGGGTACGGCGGTGCTTCGGGGGGCCGTGCCCGGCGGCGGAGTCGACCGGGGGTGCCGCATGCGTCGTCGGGAAGCCGGACGCGGGACCGTCTCCCATCGTCGGCGGGCCGAACGCCCCGAGCGGCGCCGGCGCGTTCAGGTCCAGTTCGGTCTGTGCGTGCGGCTGCGGCTGCGGCGGGGCCTGCGGGCGCAGCCGGGCGGTGTCCGCGCCGGCCGGCGAACCCGCGATCGCCTCGAGTAACTCGGCGGCCCGCGTCGCGTCCGGCCGGGCGGCCGGATCCTTCGCCATCAGCTCGCTCAGCACCGGGCCGAGCGGCCCCGCCCGCCGCGGTTCGGGAAGCGGCTCGGCGACGATCGCCGTGATCGTCGACCAGGTCGACGTACGCCGGAAGGGGGCCGTGCCCTCCACCGCCGCGTACAGCGCGGCGCCGAGCGCCCAGATGTCGGCCGGCGCGTCGGGCGCGCCGCCGCGGGCGCGTTCGGGTGACAGGTAGTCGAGCGAGCCGACGAGTTCGCCGCTGCTCGTCAGCCGGGTGCCAGCGTCGTCGCCCGGATCGTCCATGGTGGCGATGCCGAAATCGGTGAGCACCACGCGTCCGCCGCGCTCCAGCAGGATGTTGCCGGGTTTGACGTCCCGGTGCAGTACCCCCGCCGCGTGCGCGGCGGCCAGCGCCCGCAGCACCTGGGCGCCGATGCCGGCCGCCGGCGCCGGGTCGAGCGTTCCCTCGCGGCGCAGCACGTCCGCCAGCGACGGGCCGTCCACCAGCTCCATCACGATGACGGGGCGCCCCTCGTGGTGCACCACGTCGTGTACGGCGACCACGCCCGGATGCCGCACCCGGGCCGCGGCGCGCGCCTCGCGCCGCATCCGCACCCGCAGCGCGTCCAGCTCGGGGCCCTGGGCGTCGCTGTAGGCGCGCAGCTCCTTGACCGCGACCTCGCGCCCCAGGACCTCGTCCACGGCACGCCACACCGTGCCCATGCCGCCGCGGCCCAGCTGTCCGGTGATCCGGTATCGGCCGGCCAGCAGCCGCTCCCCGCCCGCCTCGGTGTTGCCCTCCATGCCCTCAGACACCGCCCCCGTGGTTGTCTTCGCGTGCGTAAGCCAGGCACCCTAGTGGACCGTTCGGCGGACGGGCCAATTCAGCTGGAGGCACCAGGTTTTGCCGCTACGCCGGAGCGTCCCGCAAAGGATTCGGCAGCTCCGTCCACGCGTCGCCCGTCACCCCGAGCCGCATCAGGGTCAGCGCCTTGACCGGCAGCGGGCGGGAACGCAGGGCGGTGAGGTCCGGTGTCGGCGGCAGGTGCGGCAGGGCAGCGGCCAGCGCCGCGCCCAGGGCGTCGGCGCCGCCGGCCAGGGGCCCCAGGGAGCCCGAGACGAGGGAGCCGAAGAGCTTGCGGCGCAGGGCCTGCGGATCGTCGGTGACGACCCGTCCCGTCAGCCCCGCCGGCACCGCGACGCCGTGCGCGGCCAGGCGCGCCGGGCTGACCCGGACGTCGGCGAGGTCGCGGTAGACCAGGCGGCGCGGGCGGCCGTCCGGTCCGAGGACAGCCAGCAGGTTCTGGCCGTGCGCCTCCAGCGCGACGCCCAGGTCCAGCAAGCGCAGACAGACGGACAGCGCCAGGCGGGCGAAGTCCGCCACCCAGGCCGGATCCCGCGGGGGGAGCGCGGCGACCGGGACGACCTGCTCGCCCGCCGCCTCGTCGGCGTACTCCTCCGGAGACTCCCGCAGCAGCGCCGCCAGCTCGGCGGAGCCGTCGCTCGCAGCGCCGAGGTTGCGGGTGACGTGCAGCAGTCCGTCGAGGCGTGCGGCGAGCCCGGTCAGCAGCGCGGAGACGGTGGCGGAGTGGGTGACGGAGTACGCCGAGATGTCGCGTACGGAGGAGGTGAGCCGGGCGCTGAGCGCCGTTTTGACGTGCGGTCCGGGGCGGCCGGCGGGGGCGAGCGTGCGGAGCGCCATCAGGGGGTGCGCGTCGAAACCGTCGAGCGCCTCGAAGCCGTCGCGCGGCTTGCCCACGGCCAGCACATGCTCCGCCTGCCACGGGTGCACGGGGATCAGCACCCGGCCGCCGTCGCGCAGCTCGGCGGGCCACGCGCCGCGCACCAGCGCGCCGGCCACGGGCACCAGCACCAGGCGTACCCGCGCGCCGTGCTCGGGGGCGTAGGCCAGCTCCTCGGCCACCGTGAAGCCGGGGCGGGAGCGGCAGCAGGGGTGGTACGGATGGCCGTCCACGACGCGCTGCTCCCAGACCCAGGGGCCGCCTGCCGTGGTGGTACGCGCCCGGGCCCCGGCCCGCGACAGCGCCAACGACGCCACGCTGCCGTCCAGTTCAGCCGCGAAGTCCGCGAGGCCCAGCGCCCGCGCCAGCAACGCCGGCTGCGCGTACGCCCGGCCGTCCAGCTCCAGGACCGTCACCGAGGCGTCCGTCGCCCACGGATCGCGCGGCGGACCCGAGAGCCGCCGCCCATCCGCGAGCTCCAGCACGCCACCGTCCCGCTCACGGCGTGCCACCCAGGGCAGGGGGTCGTACAGCAGCCCCCGCCACAGCCGACTCAGCACGGCGGCACGGGCCCCCGGCAGTCCGGACTCGTACGGGCCGGACAACTCCGCCCGTACGACCATCAATTGCTCAAGAACGCTCCGCTCGGCGGCGGTGTACGGCACAGTTCGTCCCCCAGGGCGCACGGAGTGACGACGCCACTCATACTGATCGCTAATGGACACCATCTCAGCCGCCGCCGACGAACTGGCCATCGCCCCGCTGCTGGCCTGTCTGCTCCGGGAGGCCGCCGACCCCGTGCACGGAACCGTGCACCGTACGCGGGCCGGTGGCCGGCTCCTGCGCGTTCCGCCCCGGCACCGGCCGGTGTCGGCGGAGCTGCACATCGACGGTGGCTGGCGGGAGTTGAACCACTCCGAGCTGGTCAAGCTCGTGGTGGAGGAGCTCACCGCGCTCACCGGCATCTCCAACGACACCCTCCCGGCGGAGATGATCGACAGCCGGGACGCCGTCGCCGCGATGCTCGCCGCGCGTGCCGGCGCCGCGCCGCCGGACGACCTGTGGCTGCGCTCCGAGCAGTCCCTCGTGATGGGGCACCCCTTCCATCCCGCGCCCAAGGCGCGCGGGGGCGGGCCCGCCGACACCTGGCTGCGGTATGCGCCCGAGGCGTTCGCCCGGTTTCCGCTCGTCCTGCTGGCGGTGCGGGTCGACGCGGTCGAGGAGGATGGGGATCTGTCCGCGCTGGACGCGCTGGGCGCTGTCGTGCCGCCGGGTCACGTGCTGTTGCCGGCCCACCCGTGGCAGCTGAGCCTCGTCGGGCGGCGCCCCGCCGTGAGCGAGGCGTTCGCCGACGGGCGCCTGATCCGGCTGGACGCGCCCGGGCCGTGGGCCGCGCCCACCTCGTCCGTACGCACGGTGCATCTCGCGGGGGACGACCTGTTCCTGAAGTTCAGCCTCGACGTCCGTATCACCAACGACGTTCGGCGGCTGTGGCTGCACGACCTGGCGCGGCTGCGGACCACGGACGCGGCGGTCGCGGCGGCCTTCGCCGACGACGCCGCCGGGAGCGCGGCCGGGAGCGCGGCGAGCAGCGCCGCCTGGCTCGGCGACCGGGGCTACCGGACGGTCGCGGGGCTGGGCGAGGAGCTGGCGGTCGTCGTCCGCGACGGGCTGCGCGGCAGGGTGGCGCCCGGCGCCACGCCGGTGCTCGCGGCGGCGCTCGCGGAGGGCTTCGACGGGAGCCCGCTGGCGGGCGCGCGGGACGCGGTGGCGTGGTGGACGGCGTATCTGCGGTGCGTCGTGCCGCCGGTGCTGCGGGCGTTCGCGCGGCACGGGGTGGTGCTGGAGTGCCATCTGCAGAACTGCCTGGTGGCGGTGGACGCGTCCGGTCTTCCGGTGCAGGCCGTGTTCCGGGACGTGGAGGGCGTGAAGCGGGTGGGGGAGACGAGCCGCCCGGCTGCCTGGGAGCGGCTCGTGTACTGCCTGGTGGTCAACCATCTGATGGAGATCGCCTCGGCGCTGGCGGACCGCCACCCGCACGCCGCGCCGGCGCTGTGGCCCACGGCCCGCGCGGAGTTGGCGCGCTGGGCCCGCGAACTCCCGCTCGCGGAGCTGACGCACCTCCTGGACGCCCCCACGGTCCCGGGCAAGACGAACCTGCTGCTGCGCTGGACGTCGGCGGACGGCGCGGCGTCGCGCTACGTGCCGCTGCGCAATCCGCTGCGGGCGGGGTGAGCGGGGCGGCGGTTCAGCGGGCCGGACCCGCCAGCTCCGTGATGTCCTTCGACGCGATGTCGTGCAACCGGACGGCCAGGTCCTCCAGCGCCCGGCTGGCGGCGAGCTCGTCGCCGATCTCCGGCACGCTCCGGTCGACCGGGTTACGCCGGGCCGACCCGCGCCCGGTGACGTCGTCGGTGTCGCGGGTGGACAGCACGGCACGGGCGTGCGTCTCGGTGGCCGCGTCGTCCTCGTCGATGTAGATCTGCACAGTCCACTGCTTGGCTTCCATCGTGCTCACTCTCCCTCCGGTCCGGCCGTGGCCCGGCCGGCCGGTCGGTCGTCAGCCGCCGACGGCTGCCTGGTGCGAACCAGGCAGCTCCCGTATAGGTCCATTCTCCGCTCTCGGAGCCGTACCGCTAGCGGACGGCCGCGGCCCGGCCGCTCAGGCGCCTGGGGGCAGGTGCCTCCCGTTTGAACGATCGCGGCGACAGCGCCGGAGCCCCTACGCTGCGCGCATGGCGATCGACTGGGGACGGGCCGTCATCGGGCAGCTGGACTTCTACTGGGACCACCATCTGCGGCCCCGCCTCGAGGGGCTCAGCGACGACGAGTACTTCTGGGAGCCTGTCGACGGCTGCTGGAGTCTGCGTCCGCGCGGGGACGGGCGGTGGCGGATGGACGGGGCCGGCGGTCCCGGGGTCTCCGGGCCGTTCACCACCCTTGCCTGGCGGATGACGCATCTGTCCGTGTCCGCCTTCGAGAGTCGCTACCGGGCCTTCTTCGGGGGCGAAGGGCCCGATCAGTGGGCCCCCGGCGCGCGGCTGCTGGCGGACGGCCGGTTGCCGGGGTCCGCGGACGATGCCGTGACCTACCTGGAGGCGGCCTTGTCGCGATGGCGTGACGCGCTCCGGGCCCTGGATGCCGACGCGCTCGGCGCGCCGCTCGGACCCAAGGGCGGCGACTTCGCCGAGCAGACCATGGGCGAGCTCGTCATCCATCTCAACCGCGAGACCATGCACCACGGGGGCGAGATCTGCCTGCTGCGCGACCTGTACCGGGACCGGCGCGTCCGCGCTGGCGTAGGCGACGACGCCCGCGGAGGCGACGACGCCCGCGGAGGCGATGACGCCCGCGAAGGCGATGACGCCGCCGAAGGCGACAACGCCCCCGAAGGCGACGCCCGCCCCCGCAAGGGCGACCAGGCGCAGCCGCCGCTACTCCACCGGCAGTAGCCGCCCCCCGCCCCGTACCCCACCGGGAGGAGGGCCGCTTCCGCCCCGCAGCGGGCGGCATGGCCATGCGGTGAACGTAGGGTTCACCTCATGCATCTCCGACTGCCCCTCAAGGGCCGCGCCCTGCTGGGCGCCGCGGCGGCCCTCGCCGTGCTGGCCGGCCTCGGCACCTGGACCGCCGCGGCCACCGGCGGCGATCCGCCCGTCCAGCGACGGGACCGGGCCTTCGCGGTGGACGGCGCCACGCTGGACACGTCGTACTTCACCGCCGGCGGCGGTGGGCGCCGGCCCGCCGTGCTGCTGGCGCACGGCTTCGGCGGCAGCAAGGACGACATGCGGGAGCAGGCCGAGAAGCTGGCCCGGGACGGCTACGCCGTGCTGACCTGGTCCGCCCGCGGCTTCGGCCGCTCCACCGGCAGTATCGGCCTGAACGACCCCGCCGCCGAGGTCGCGGACGTCAGCCGCATGCTCGACTGGCTCGCGAAGCGGCCCGAGGTGGAGCTCGACCGCGCCGGCGACCCGCGCGTGGGCATCGCGGGCTCCTCGTACGGCGGCGCGCTCGCCCTGCTGGCCGCCGGGTACGACAAGCGCGTCGACGCGATCGCCCCGCAGATCACCTACTGGAACCTCGCGGACGCCCTGTTCCCCCAGGGGGTGTTCAAGAAGCTCTGGACCGGCCTGTTCTTCACCACCGGCTCCGCGGACCTCACCGGCGCGTCCTTCGGCGGAGCCGAGGAGGTGCGCGGCGCGGCCGGCGCTCCCGAGGCCGCCCCGGCGGACGGCTGCGGCCGCTTCGAGCGGACGCTGTGCGAGATGTACGAGCGGGTCGCGGTCAGCGGCAAGCCCGACGCCGCGGCCGTCGCGCTCCTCGAGGCGCGCAGCCCGTCCGCTGTCGGAGCGGACATCGACGTGCCCGCGCTCATCGTCCAGGGCCAGTCCGACACCCTCTTCCCCCTCGACCAGGCAGACGCCATGGCGAGCGTCATCGCCGACAACGGCGCCCCCGTGTCCGTCGACTGGATCCCCGGCGGCCACGACGGCGGCGACCGCGAGACGGACCGCGTACAGAGCCGTGTCAGGGCCTGGTTCGACCGCTATCTGAAGGACGACGACGGCGCCTCCACCGGCCCCGCGTTCCGCGTCACCCGCACCGGCGGCGTCGACTCCACGGACGGCGCGGCCCAGCTGCGCGGCGCGACCAGCAGCGTCTACCCCGGTCTCACGGGTACCCCGCTGCCCCTGGCCCTGTCCGGGCGGTCGCAGCCCTTCACCAACCCGCCGGGCGGCTCCCCGCCCGCCGTGTCCACCCTGCCGGGCGCCGGGGCCCTGACCGGCCTGTCGTCCTCCCTCGGCGTCGGCCTGAGCCTGGACATCCCCGGCCAGTACGCGCACTTCGACACCGCGCCGCTGAAGGACGGGGTCCAGATCACCGGCACCCCGACCGTGCAGGTCCGCGTCAAGTCCGACACCCCGGACGCGGTGCTGTTCGCCAAGCTGTACGACGTCAGCCCCGACGGCCGCCGGCAGGTGCTGCCGAACCAGCTCGTCGCCCCGATCCGCGTCACGGGTGCCGACGCCGGGCGCACGGTGACGCTGACCCTGCCGGCCATCGACCACAAGGCCGACCCGGGCCACCGGCTGCGCCTCGTCCTCGCCTCCACGGACCTCGGGTACGCCTCGCCCGCCCAGCCCGCGACGTACACCGTCGGGATCATCGGCGACCTGCGCGTGCCGACCGACCCGGCCGTCGACACCCAGCCGGCCCCGCTGCCCGCCTGGGTGTGGGCGCTGCCGCTGGGCGGTGCGGCGCTCGCCGCGCTGCTCCTGCTCACCGGGCGCCGCCGCCGGTCCGCGCCGCTGCCGGACCCGGCGCTCGCCGACGTACCGCTGGAGATCACCGGGCTGAGTAAGAGGTACGCGGGGGCCGCCGACCGGTACGCCGTCCGCGACCTCTCCTTCCGCGTGGAGAAGGGCCAGGTCCTCGGCCTGCTCGGCCCGAACGGCGCGGGCAAGACCACCACCCTGCGGATGCTGATGGGCCTGATCGCCCCGGACGACGGCGAGATCCGCGTCTTCGGGCACGCGATCCGGCCGGGCGCGTCCGTGCTGTCCCGCGTCGGCTCCTTCGTCGAGGGCGCGGGCTTCCTGCCGCATCTGACCGGCCGCGCCAACCTGGAGCTGTACTGGCAGGCCACCGGCCGCCCCGCCGAGGACGCCCATCTCGACGAGGCCCTGGAGATCGCCGGCCTCGGCGACGCGCTGGAGCGGGCGGTACGGATGTACTCCCAGGGCATGCGCCAGCGCCTGGCCATCGCCCAGGCCATGCTCGGCCTGCCCGATCTGCTGATCCTCGACGAGCCCACGAACGGGCTCGACCCGCCGCAGATCCGCGAGATGCGGGAGGTGATGATCCGGTACGCCGAGAGCGGCCGTACCGTCATCGTCTCCAGCCATCTGCTCGCCGAGGTCGAGCAGTCCTGCACGCATCTCGTCGTGATGGACCGCGGCCGGCTCGTCCAGGCGGGCCCGGTGGACGAGATCGTCGGCTCCGGCGACACCGTCCTGGTCGGCCACACCGCGCGGCTCTCCGACGAGCTGCTGGCCAAGGTCCGGGCCGTGCCCGGCGTCGTCACGGCCGTGGCCACCCCCGACGGGCTGGTGATCCGGCTCGACGGCGGCACGCCCGAGGCCCTGTTGGCCGAGCTGGTGGGCCTCGGCATCCCCGTCACGTCCTTCGGCCCCAACCGGCGGCTCGAGGACGCCTTCCTCACCCTGATCGGAGGTACGTCGGCATGAGCACGATCACGACCGAGCCCCTGCGGAGCGCCGCCGCCGGCTACCGCTCCGGGCGCACCCTGCCCCTGCGGGTGGAGGCGGTACGGCAGCTGCGCCGGCGGCGCACCCTGGTGATGGGCGGGGTGCTGGCCGCCCTGCCGCTGATCCTGGTCGCCGCCTTCGCCCTGGCCGGCGACCCGGGCGGCCGCAACAGCGAGATCACGCTGATGGACACGGCCACCGCGTCCGGTGCGAACTTCACCGCCACGGTGCTGTTCGTGTCCGCCGGGTTCCTGCTGGTGGTGCCTGTGGCGCTGTTCTGCGGCGACACCGTGGCCTCGGAGGCCGGCTGGTCCTCCCTGCGCTATCTGCTGGCCGCCCCGGTGCCGCGGGCGCGGCTGCTGACGGTCAAGCTGCTGGTGGCGCTGGCGTTCAGTGCGGCGGCGATGGTGCTGCTGGCCGTCGTGGCCCTCACCGTGGGCACGCTCGCCTACGGCTGGGGTCCGCTGGAGCTGCCGGCCGGCGGCCAGCTCGCGGCGGGCGCGGCGCTGCCGCGCCTCGGCATCGCGGTGGCGTACATCTTCGTGTCCCAGCTGGTCACGGCGGGGCTCGCGTTCTGGCTCTCCACGCGCACCGACGCCCCGCTCGGCGCGGTCGGCGGCGCGGTGGGGCTGACCATCGTCGGCAACGTGCTGGACGCGGTCACCGCGCTCGGCTCCTGGCGCGACGTGCTGCCCGCGCACTGGCAGTTCGCCTGGGCGGACGCGCTGCAGCCCCGGCTGGAGTGGGGCGGGATGCTGCAGGGCGCGTCGGTGAGCGTGACCTACGCGATGGTGCTGGTGGCGCTGGCGTACCGGGGGTTCGCGCGCAAGGACATCGTGTCCTGAGCCCCGCGCGGGTGGCGGCTTCCCGGCTCCCGTGTGCACAGTGTGTTACGTGGGGCGACAACTCGTCGCCCCACAGCCCTCAACGGGCAACGGAGTGCCCGTTGTGCGGTGTGTGCCGCGCCGCCAGGCTGTGCCCGGTCCGACAGCCACCCCAGCACCCGGGAGGAACCCATGGCCGGCAGCACACCGATGCACGCGCTGCGCCGCCTGTTCGCCGAGCACCGTGACGCCGAGCGCCTGCGCATACCGGTGGCCGAGCTGCGCGGCCTGCGCGCCGAGGCGTCGGGCGGCACCGGCCGCGCCGACGCGTCCGGCGGCACCGGCAGACGCGAGTTGCTCAAGCGCGCCGCCGCCGTGGGCCTCGCCGCCGGTACGGGCCTGGGCTCCGCGTCCGCCGCCCCCGCCTTCGCCGCGCCGGCCAGGCCGGTGGGCGCGGGCGGCGCCCGGATCGCCGTCGTCGGCGCGGGCATCTCCGGCCTCACCGCGGCGCTCACCCTGCGGGACGCGGGACTGGCGTGCACGGTGTACGAGGCGAACCCCGCGCGCACCGGCGGCCGGATGTGGACGCAGCGCGACCACTGGACCGGCGGCCAGACCTCGGAGATCGGCGGCGAGCTGATCGACACCAGCCACAAGAAGATGCTCGAACTGTGCCGCCGCTTCGACCTCCCCGTCGAGGACTTCGCCGGCGCGGGCCCCAACGGGGCCGAGGAGATCCTCTGGTTCGACGGCGGCTACTACCCCCGCTCCCAGGCCGACGAGGACTTCAAGGCCGTCTACCAGGCCCTCCGCCGCGATCTGCAGGAGGCGGGCGAGGTGGCGTGGAACTACACCACCGAGCACGGCACCGTCCTGGACAACATGTCGGTGCGCGAGTGGATCGAGAGCCGGGTGCCGGGCGGATTCGCCTCCCGGCTGGGACAGTTCATCGACGTCGCCTACAACATCGAGTACGGGCTGGACACCACCGAGCAGTCCTCGCTGGCGCTGGTGCTGCTGATGGGCTACCAGCCGCGGCCGGGCCGGTTCAGCGTCTGGGGGCTGTCCGACGAGCGCTACCACATCACCGGCGGCAACGACCTGCTGCCGAAGGCCATCACCGCCGCGCTGCCCGCCGACAGCTTCCGGATGGGCTGGAGCCTCAGCGCGGTGCGCGCGAACGCCGACGGCACCCAGACGCTGACCTTCGACGAGGGCGGCACCACCCGCACCGTCACCGCGGACCACACCGTGCTGTGCCTGCCGCTGCCGGTCCTGAAGCGGCTCGACCCCGTCGCCGCCGGGTTCGACCCGCGGATGCGGGCGCTGCTGCAGGCGGCGCGGATGGGGACGTGCACCAAGCTCAACATGCAGTTCACGTCCCGGCCGTGGCGCGGTACGGGCCCGTGGCCGGGCGTGTCCGGCGGCGACACCTTCACGGGTGACGAGCTGCAGCAGCTGTGGGACACCACCAAGGCGCAGCCCGGTACGGGCGGCATCATGATCCAGTTCAACAGCGGCAGCCTGGCCGCGTCGCTGTCCCCGGGCTCCCCCTTCGCCACCGAGTCGGACGCGTACGTACGCCGCCTCGCCGAGAGCCGGCTGACCGCCGTCGACCGGATCTTCCCCGGTACGAAGGCGGCCTGGACCGGCCGCGCGCAGCTGTCCGCCTGGCACCGCAACCCGTACGCCCTCGGCGCGTACTCCGGCTGGCCCGTCGGCTACGTCAGCCGCTTCGCCCGCTACGAGGGCACGGCGCAGGGCAACGTGCACATCGCGGGGGAGCACTGCGCGTACGACTTCCAGGGCTTCATGGAGGGCGGCGCGACGGAGGGCGAGCGGGCGGCGCGCGAGGTGGTCGCGGCGTACGCGTGAGCGGGGGGCGGGCGCGGGTCCGTCACCCCTCCCGCGTCCGCCTCACCGTCCCCGGTCCGCGCCCGCCGCGCCCCCTGCTTCCCCGCGCAGGAACCGCAGCGTCTCGCGTATCCGTACGCGTGCCTGCTCGTCGTCGCGGATGATGTCGACGTCCGTGCCCGAGGTGACGAGCCTGCGGTCACGCTCGGCGAAGTCCGCCAGCGCCCGCAGCTGCTCCTCGGTGAGGGCCCCCGGACCGAGCGCGCGCAGCGCCTCGAGGGCGATCGCACCAGGAAGAGCCCGCCGTACACCAGCGTCAGCCGGGCCCGCAGGGTGAGCCGGCGCGGCAGCATCCGTATCCGCCTCATGCGATCCGGTACCC
>NZ_JBFAXR010000139.1:0-21087 GCF_040680895.1 Streptomyces sp. NPDC051940
TCCAGCCCATGTTCCACTTCAGCCCGAAGCCGAGCCCGCCGAAGCCGGAGGGGCCGGTGTGGTGGGTGGCGCGGGTGACGCCGTCCCAGGCGGTGTCCCGCGAGACCCGGCCACTGCCGAATCAGCCGACGCGAAGCGTCAGAGGTGTCGCACGCCTCAGTTGTCGTCCTCGTCGATGAGGAAACCCCTCATCGGCGACGGCGGCTGCTGCATGGGGCCGGGCTGCGGCCGCACCGGAGCCATCGGCTGCGTCATCGCCGGCGACATCTGCTGCTGACCGCCGTACGACGGAGCCGGACCGCGACCCGGGGCACCGCCCATGGGCGGCTGGCCCATGCCGTGGCCGGAGCCCATGGCCGCCGCACCCGCGGGGGCCATCGAGGGCGCCGGGGCCGGGGCCGGAGCCGGCGGCAGCGACGCCGCGGCGGGCTGGCGCGGCGGGGCCAGGGAGTCGTCGGACTGCGACTCGAGCTGGCGCAGCTGCGACTCGAGGTACGACTTCAGCCGCGTGCGGTACTCGCGCTCGAAGCCGCGCAGGTCCTCGACCTTGCGCTCCAGCGTGGCGCGGGCGGACTCCAGGGAGCCCATCGCGACGCGGTGCTTCTCCTGCGCGTCCCGCTCCAGCGCGTCGGCCTTGGCGCGGGCGTCACGCTCGAGGCCCTCGGCGCGCGAGCGGGCCTCGCCCACGATCTTGTTGGCCTCGGCGCGGGCCTCGGCGATCGCCTGGTCGGCGGTCTGCTGGGCCAGCGACAGCACGCGCGCGGCGGAGTCGCCGCCGACGGGCGCGGGCATGTGCGGGCCGGGGCCACCGGGGCCCTGCATCGGACCGGGACCCTGCATGGGACCGGGGCCCTGCATCGGACCGGGACCCTGCATCGGGCCGGGGCCCATGGGGCCGGGACCCTGCATGGGACCGGGGCCGTGGGCGCCCGGGCCCGGGGGCAGCTGGGGTGCGCCAGGCAGCTGGGGCGGGCCCATCTGCTGCGGCGGCACCGGCTGCGGGCCCGATATGGCGGCGGGCACGGGACCACGCTGGCCGGGGTGCTGGTCCTGCGGGTCCGGCTTGCGCATGCCCTGGTTCTGGGCGGCGGCACGGGTCGCCGCGGCGAGCTTGGCGCGCAGGTCCTCGTTCTCACGGAGCAGGCGCGTCAGCTCCGCCTCGACCTCGTCGAGGAAGGCATCGACCTCGTCCTCGTCATAGCCTTCGCGCAGGCGGACGGTCGTGAACTGCTTGTTCCGCACGTCCTCGGGGGTCAACGGCATCTCTTCACCTCAGTCATCGGCATTTCGGCAGACCTCATCCCCTACAGGAACCCGATCACGACGTTGATCAGGATGTAGACGATGATCATCAGTACGAAGAAGGACAGGTCTAGCGCCACGCCCCCCAGACGTAGCGGCGGAATGAACCGCCGCAGAAGCTTGAGTGGCGGATCGGTGACCGTGTAGGTGCCCTCCAGCAACACCACCATGGCCTTACCTGGCTGCCATGAGCGGGCGAACATGAACACGTAGTCCATGACCAGCCGGAAGATCAACACGCCGAGGAAGCAGTACAGAGCAATCAGGACCACCTGTAGCACGATGTCCATCTCGCCTTATCCCTCTCCCCTGCATGTCCGGCCGGGCGGCCGCCTTGGATCCCAGTGTTGCGTCTGTCGTTCAGCTTTGGTTGAAGAACCCGCCCTCTGCGATGCGGGCCTTGTCCTCCGCCGTTACATCGACGTTAGCAGGAGACAACAGGAAAACCTTCTGAGTCACCCGCTCAATGCTCCCGTGCAGGCCGAAGACCAGACCGGCCGCGAAGTCGACAAGTCGCTTCGCATCCGTATCGTCCATCTCCGTCAGATTCATGATCACCGGCGTGCCCTCGCGGAAGTGTTCCCCGATGGTACGGGCTTCGTTGTAGGTCCGGGGGTGGAGTGTGGTGATCCGGTAGGGCTCCCGCTCGGAGACGACCTTGGGCATGATCACGGGGGCGCTCTTCTCCAGGCTCTGACGTTCGGGTGTGATGGAAGACACGGGAGCAATGCGTCCGTTGCGTCCACCTTCGGGCAGGATGCTCCCGACACGGGGGCTATCCGAAATTACTGGCGGACGCTCCCGCTGTGCCGGGGGATGCGCCACTCGTACCGGTTCGTCCGCCACGGCGGGCTGCTGATGCTGCCGCCGGGGGCGCTCCGGCTCGGGCTCGGGCTCGAACTCGTCATCAGGGTCGAAACCCGGGCCGTCATAACCATCGTCCTCCACGAGGCCGAGGTAGACCGCCATCTTGCGCATTGCGCCGGCCATGCTCTACGTCCTCCGCTCTGTGGTGGATCCGCCCCGTCGCGTGTACTGCCGCCAGTGCACTCGATCCACTCCGGCCTTCTCGCCCTGTCCGCACTGTCCGGTATTGACCGGATTGACCATATTTTCTGCTGTGGTCCGACTTGCTTCGCGACGTTACCGGAGCTTGGGCCGGACGCCGAGTACCGCAGTGCCGACGCGTACATGTGTCGCTCCGGCGGCCACGGCTTCCTCGAGGTCCGAGCTCATTCCTGCCGAGACCATGTTCGCAGCCGGATGCGTCGCGCGCAGCCTTGCCGAGATTTCCATCAGCCGCCCGAACGCGGCGCGTTGGCGTCCTGCATAATGCCCCGCCAGCGGTGCGACGGTCATCAGACCGTCCAGCCGGAGCCCGTCGGCATTCGCCACCGCGTCCGCCAACTCCCCCACTTCTTCGGGAGCCACGCCACCCCGCCCCCGCGCGTGCTCCTCACCGGCATCGAGCGCCACCTGCAGCAGACAGCCGAGCGTGCGTCCCTCCCGCACCGCGGCGGCGGACAGCGCGTCCACCAGCCGCAGCCGGTCCACGGACTGCACCACGTCGGCGTACGCCGCCACCGAGCGCGCCTTGTTCGTCTGCAGCTGGCCCACGAAGTGCCAGGTCAGATCGAGATCCGCGGTCTCGGCGGCCTTGTCCGCCGCCTCCTGGTCGCGGTTCTCCGCCACGTGCCGCACGCCGAGTTCGGCGAGCAGGCGGACGTCGCTTGCGGGGTACGTCTTGGTGACCACGACGAGCGTCACGTCCTCGCGGGGGCGGCCGGCGGCGGCGCAGGCCGCCGCGATGCGCTCCTCCACGGCTCGGAGATTCGCGGCCAGTTCGTCCTTCCGCTTCTCCGTCACCGGGACTCCGTCCAGACGTAGCTCGCGAGCCGGCCCGTCGTCTGCTCCCGGCGGTACGAGAAGTGGTCCGCGGACTCCAGCGTGCAGACGGGCGAACCTGTGATCCTCGCCACACCCAGGGCCTCGAGCTGCGCTCGTACTCCCGCGCCGATGTCGATCGCCGGAGTTCCCCAACTCGTGGTGGCGAATGTCTCGGACACGGTCTCCGCGGCCTCGGCGCGCATCGCCTCCGGCACCTCGTAGCAGCTTCCGCAGACGGCGGGGCCGAGCTTCGCGGTGATGCGGCTCGGGTCCGCGCCCAGCTCTCGCATCGCCTCGACCGTGGCGGGGACGACGCCCTTCAGCAGGCCGGGGCGGCCGGCGTGGGCGGCGCCGATGACGCCGGCGTGTTCGTCGGCGAGCAGTACGGGCGTGCAGTCGGCGGTCAGGACCGCCAGGGCCAGGTCTCGTTGTCTCGTCACGACGGCGTCCACGGCGGGGGGTGGGGTGTCGCCCCACGGGCCGTCCACGACGGCTACGTCGCGTCCGTGCACCTGGTTCATCCAGACGACCCGCGTCGGGTCGATCCCGAGGTTCTGCGCCGCGCGCCGGCGGTTCTCGGTCACGCTCGCGGGGTCGTCGCCGACGGCTCCGCCGAGGTTCAGTTCGCCGTACGGCGGGGGGCTGATGCCGCCCCAGCGGTCGGTGAACGCGAAGTGTGCGTTTATCACTGCGTGGCCCATCGGTCTCTACGGTGCGGATCTTCATCCGCCAGGCTAAGCCTCCCGGCGCGCGGCGGCGTACGTCCAGGCGTCGCCTAGCCCCCGTGTCCCTCCACCGCGATGCCCGGCACCACCTCATCGGCGCTGCGCGCCTCGTCCTCAAACGCCGGACGGGCTGGGCTCACGCCCCTACCCCTCCCGACGAAAGCGCGAAGGCCCCCAACCCGCACGCCGACAGCCATCAGGCAACACGGCACGGGGCCAACCCCAGCCCGTCCGGCGTCTGAGGACTCCGGCCGCAGGCCGGATGCGCGACAGCCGACGCAAACGCCACACGAAGCCCGTCCGGCGTTTGAGGACGAGGCGCGCAGCGCCGACCGCGGTCACCAGGCAACACAGCGCAGGGCTCACACCCAGCCCGTCCGGCGATTGAGGACACCGGCCGAAGGCCGGATGCGCGACAGCCGACGCAACGCGACATGAAGCCCGTCCGGCGTTTGAGGACGAGGCGCGCAGCGCCGACTGCGGTCACCAGGCAAGACCGCGCGGGGCCGAACACAGCCCGTCCGGCGTTTGAGGACGAGCGCGCCAGCGCGGCCGCAGGCCGGGGGCGGGGGGCCCGAGGGCGGCGCCGGGTGAGGGCGCCGCCTCGGTTACTTCAGGAAGTCGGGGACGTCCAGCTCCTCCGCCGCACTCTCCTGGTACGGCCGCGCCGAGGGCACCGACGGAGTCGACGGAAGCTCCGACGCCGGCATCGGAGCGACCTGCGGGACCGACGGAGCCACCGGCTCCTCCTCGCGCGGCGAGGAGTAACCGCCCAGCGACGACGGGCGCTCCTCCGCGGCCGGGCGGCCACCGCCCAGCGTGGACGACGAGGCGGCCGGCGCGGCCTCCTCGCGGGAGCCGTACGAGCCGAGGACCTTGTCCCGGTTCTTCGACGGCGGCTGACCGCCGTCGAAGCCCGCCGCGATGACCGTCACACGGACCTCGTCGCCGAGCGCGTCGTCGATGACCGCGCCGAAGATGATGTTCGCCTCGGGGTGCGCCGCCTCCGACACCAGCTGCGCCGCCTCGTTGATCTCGAAGAGACCGAGGTCGGAGCCGCCGGAGATGGAGAGCAGGACACCCCGGGCGCCGTCGATGGACGCCTCGAGGAGCGGGGAGGAGATCGCCATCTCCGCCGCCGCGACCGCGCGGTCGTCGCCGCGCGCCGAGCCGATGCCCATGAGCGCGGAACCGGCCTCGGACATGACGGACTTCACGTCCGCGAAGTCGAGGTTGATGAGGCCGGGGGTGGTGATCAGGTCCGTGATGCCCTGGACACCGGAGAGCAGTACCTGGTCCGCCGAGCGGAATGCGTCCAGAACGCTCACCTGGCGATCAGAGATCGACAGAAGTCGGTCATTCGGAATGACGATGAGCGTGTCGACCTCTTCGCGCAGGGCCGCGATGCCATCCTCGGCCTGGTTCGCCCGGCGCCGCCCCTCGAAGGTGAAGGGCCGGGTGACCACGCCGATGGTCAGCGCGCCCAGCGAGCGGGCGATGTTGGCGACCACCGGCGCGCCGCCGGTGCCCGTGCCGCCGCCCTCGCCGGCGGTGACGAAGACCATGTCGGCCCCCTTGAGGACCTCCTCGATCTCCTCGCGGTGGTCCTCGGCCGCCTTGCGGCCGACATCGGGGTTGGCGCCGGCGCCGAGACCCCTGGTCAGTTCGCGGCCGACGTCGAGTTTGACATCGGCATCGCTCATCAGGAGCGCCTGCGCATCGGTGTTGATCGCGATGAACTCGACGCCCTTGAGACCGACCTCGATCATCCTGTTGATGGCGTTGACGCCGCCGCCGCCAATGCCGACGACTTTGATGACTGCGAGGTAGTTCTGCGGTGCTGCCACGTCGAAGGCCTCTCGCCTCGAGTTACGTTGCCGTTTGGATGGTCCGATCGCCGACCCGAACCCTAAGCGTGAAGTTTAGGGTTAACAGCGCGTCTAGTTCCTGGACTCTTGGAACGAGACACTAAGTCGACAAGCGCTGCGCGTTCAACGAACACGCCGAACCTCCCGTTTTTCCTTTCACCCTATGTGATCAGGCGAGTCGGCCGGGTCCGGGGTGGCTGGCCTGCGCATATGGGCGTCAACAAGCTTAAAGGGCTTGGCGGGAGAAGCGCGCCCCCGGGTGCGCGAGGGGCGCGATCCGCACCCCGCGCCAGGGTGGCAACTTCACGACACCGCCGGGGCCGTGGGCGCGCTGACGTCGAAGTGGTCCGCGTCCTTCGCCGCCTTGAGCAGCGCCGTCAGCACCCGCGCCTTGGCCCCGCCGCGCTCCGAACTCCCCCACAGCACGGTGCGCCCGTCGCGCAGCTCCAGCGTGATGGAGTCATATGAACTGACCTTGATGGCCCGCGTCTCACGGTGCACGGCAGGCGGCAGATCTCCGGCCACGGTCACCGCCTCACGCCGCAGCCGGTCCACGCCGAAACGGGACAGACTGGGCGAGTCCGCCACGTCGAGATGCAGGACGGGCACGCCGGCCGGCGCGTTGGACACCGTGGCGAAACGCACGCCGCCGGCGTCCACTTCGACGTAGCGGCCCTTCTCCTTCATCAGCACCGCGGGTACGCGCTCCGTCACGGAGATGCTGATGCCGTGCGGCCAGTCCCGGGAGACGGTGACGTCGTCGATACGCAGCAGCCGCTTCTTCAGCCGGGCCTCGACGGCCCCGGTGTCCACGGACATCAGCGGACCGCCGAGCGGTACGTCGGCCGCGTCCAGCACCTGCTCGGCGGTCAGTACGTCGGTGCCGGACGCCCTGGCCCGTTCCACGCGCAGCCACGGCGATCCGTACACCACCCAGACGCCGAACCCGCCCAGGACGGCGAGCAGCAGCAGGCCGGCCAGGACCAGCCGCGGTTCGGGACGCCGCCAGGACGGGCGGCGCCCCTGGAGGCCGGGACGGCCGGCGGACGGGCGGCGCCGTTCGCGCTCGCCGCCGCCCGCGTCGTCGGCCTTCTTCGCGGTCGCCGGTCCGGCTGCACTGCCCACGGTCCCCGTCACTCCGTCCTCGCGCGGCCCTCCCGGGCGGCCCTGCGCCGCCCCGCGGACCGCCCCTATGCCGCCCTTCGGGCCCCTCTACGCCGCCCGTCGGGCAGCGATTGCCTCGTACACCATGCCGACCAGCAGCTCGTCCGCGTCCCGCCGGCCGAACTCGGCGGCGGCCCGCGACATGTCGTGCAGCCGCTGGCGGTTGCCGAGCACCGGAAGGACGTGCTCGCGCACCCACTCCGGGGTGAGCTCGGCGTCGTCGACCAGCAGGCCGCCGCCGGCCTTCACCACCGGCTGGGCGTTCAGCCGCTGTTCGCCGTTGCCGATGGGCAGCGGGACGTACGCGGCCGGCAGTCCGACGGCGGAGAGCTCGGCGACGGTCATCGCGCCCGCGCGGCAGAGCATCATGTCGGCCGCGGCGTACGCGAGGTCCATCCGGTCCACATACGGTACCGGGATATAGGGCGGCATTCCCGGCATGTTGTCCACCTGCGGCAGTTCGTTCCTGGGGCCGACGACGTGCAGGATCTGCACGCCGGCGCGCTGCAGGTAGGGGGCGACGTTCTGGACGACCTCGTTGAGCCGTCGCGCGCCCTGCGAGCCGCCGGTCACCAGCAGCGTCGGCAGGCTGGGGTTGAGGCCGAACCAGTGGCACGCCTCGCCGCGCATCATGCCCCGGTCGAGGGTGGCGATGGAGCGGCGCAGCGGGATGCCGACGTAGCGGGAGTTGCGCAGCTGGCTGTCGGGCGTGGAGACGGCGACGTGCCTGGTGAAGCGCGAGCCGATCTTGTTGGCCAGACCCGGGCGGGCGTTGGCCTCGTGCACCACGATGGGTACGCCGAGGCTGCGGGCGGCGAAGTAGCCGGGCAGTGCGACGTAACCGCCGAAGCCGATCAGGCAGTCGGCCTTGCGCTCGTCCATGATCCGCTCGGTGGCCTTGATGGTGCCGCGCAGCCTGCTGGGCAGCGTGATCAGGTCCGCCGAGGGCTTGCGCGGCAGCGGCACCGCCGGGATCAGGGCGAGTTCGTAGCCCCGCTCGGGGACGAGGCGGGTCTCGAGTCCGCGTTCCGTGCCCAGTGCGGTGATGCCGATCGTCGGATCGTGCCTCCGCAGCGCGTCCGCGAGGGCCAACGCCGGCTCGATATGACCGGCGGTCCCACCGCCGGCGAGTACGACATGCACCGAATTCCACCGCTCTCTTGGACGGCCGGGCCCGGTCAGCCCCGCCGTCGCGTCGACTTACGTCCGATCCCCGCAAGCTTTTTTCTCACTACAGGCTGCCGCATGGCCAGTGCCGCACGCGCCGCGGGGTCGTTGCGGGCAAATGCGATCAGCAGACCAATCGCGAACATGGTCGGCAGCAGGGCCGACCCCCCGTACGAGAACAGCGGCAGGGGGACGCCGGCGATGGGCAGCAGGCCCAGCACCGCACCGATGTTGACCACGACCTGAGCCGTGATCCAGGTGGTCACGCCCCCCGCGGCGAACCGTACGAAGGTGTCCTCCGTGCGTCCGGCCACGCGGATACCCGCATAGCCTAGAGCCGCGAAGAGGGCGAGCACCGACAGCGTCCCCGCCAGGCCGAGTTCCTCCCCGGTCACGGCGAAGATGAAGTCGGTGTGCGGTTCCGGGAGTTCGCCCCATTTTTCCACACTCGCCCCGAGTCCGGACCCGAACCAGCCGCCGGACGCCAGCGCGTAGATGCCGTGCAGGCCCTGCCAGCAGATGTCGTTCGGGCCCGGATCGGTGGCGCCGATGCAGCTGAGCCGGTCCATCCGGTGCGGGCTGGTCCTGACCAGCATCAGCGCCATGACCGCTCCGATGCCCATGACCATGGCGAACAGCCGGGTCGGCGCGCCGGCCACCCACAGCAGGCCGAAGAGGATCGCGGCCAGCACGATGGCCGTACCCATGTCGCCGCCGAGCATGATGAGTCCGAGGAGCAGCAGCGCGGCGGGCACCAGTGGGATCAGCATGTGCTTCCACTGGGTGAGGAGCTTCTTGTCGTGTTTACGGGCAAGCAGATCGGCGCCCCACAGCACGAGGGCGAGCTTGCCGAACTCGCTGGGCTGCAGCTGGAACGGGCCGCCCAGGGAGAGCCAGTTGGTGTTGCCGTTCACGGAATGCCCTATTCCCGGCACCTGCACCAGGGCCATCAGGAAGACGGAGCCCGCGAGCAGCGGGTACGCCAGCGCCCGGTGCAGTTTGATCGGCATCCGGGAGGCGAGCAGCAGCAGGATCGTGCCGAGGACGGCCGCGGTGAACTGCTTGCGGAAGTAGTACGTGGAGGGCAGTTCGTACCGAAGTGCCTGGATCTGTGACGCGGAGAACACCATCACCAGGCCCAGCCCGGTGACCAGCAGACTGCCGCCGAGGAGCAGGTAGTACGCCGTGAGGGGCCGGTCCCAGGCGCGGCGCGCCTGCGCGACGAGGCGTTGTACGTGCAGCACGGGTGCGGGCACCCGGCGGGCGGCTGGGCGCGGCGGTGGCGCGGGGCGCCCCTTCGGCCCCCCGGGCGGTGCCGCCTTCGCGGCCGGACGCGGTACGGCCGCGGACCCGCGGACCCGCCCCGGCACGTGGCCCCGTGGCATGGTGTCTCCCCTCCTGGTCGGTACGCGCCCGCAGGCGCGCAGCCCAGGCTAGAGCCTGCACTTGTGATCCCGCGGCGGGGCACGCCGCTCCCCGCGGGCGCCGACGGTGTCTTGGAACCAGGCGCGTTGTACCCCTAGTCTCGGGTGCGCCCGGGGTGCACCGGGCGCTCGCGGCAAGGGGGATGCACGCAATGCTGATGAAGAAGGGCGCCAATGTTCCGGTGCCGGCCGCCCGGGTGCGGGTGGAGCTGGGCTGGCAGGACGGACCGGGGACTCCCGACGCGGACGCCTCGGCGCTGCTGCTGACGGATGCGGGCAAGGTCCGCTCGGACGACGACTTCGTGTTCTACAACCAGCCCTCGCACCCCGGTGGTGCGGTCCGGTACGAGGGCAAGCAGCGCGACGCCGCGCAGGTGCGCGACGCGCTCGCGGTGGATCTGGCGTCGGTGGAGCCGGCGGTGACGACCGTGGTGCTGGCGGCCTCGGCCGACGGCGGGACGTTCGCGCAGCTGCGCGGCCTGTACGTCCGGGTGCTGGATGCCGCGAGCGGCGCCGAGGTGGCGCGGTACGACAGCGCGGACGCGACGTCGGAGACCGCGTTCGTGCTGGGTGAGTTCTACCGGCGCAACGGCACGTGGAAGTTCCGCGCGGTCGGCCAGGGTTACGCGACGGGGCTGGCCGGACTCGCCACGGACTACGGCATCAGCGTGGACGAACCCGCGCCCGCCCCGGCGCCCGCTCCCCCCGCGCCCGTACCGCAGCAGCCCGCTCCCCCCGCGCCCGTACCGCAGCAGCCGGCTCCGCCGCCCGCGCCCGTGCACCAACCCGCCCCGCAGGTCTCGCTGTCGAAGATCACGCTGACCAAGGCGGCCCCCACGGTCTCCCTCACCAAACAGGGCGGGGCCACCGGCGCGTTGCGGGTCAACCTCACCTGGAGCGCCGCCAAGGCGCCGCGCGGCTGGCTCGGCAAGGGCAAGAACGCCGTCCGGCTGGAGGACCTCGACCTGGACCTGTCCTGCCTGTGGGAGCTGCAGAACGGCGCGAAGGGCATCATCCACCCGATCAACAACCAGTACGGCGCGTACGACCAGGCGCCCTGGGTGCGGCTGGACGGGGACGACCGGACGGGCGGCAGCGAGGCCGGGGAGAACCTGACGGTCAACCTCGACCACGCAGCCGAGATCAAGCGCGTGCTGGTCTTCGTCAACATCTACCAGGGCGCGTCCAGCTTCGCGGGCCTGGACGGCGTCGCCACCCTGTACCCGCAGGCCGGCCCGCCCATCGAGGTGCGCCTCGACGAGTGCACCGTCCCCTCACCCGTGGCCGCGATCGCCCTGATCGAGAACGTGAACGGCGAGCTGGTCGTACGCCGCGAGGCCCGCTACATCCTGGTGCCGCCCGGCAAGTTCAACCAGCAGGCCGTCGACGAGGCGTACGGCTGGGGCATGACCTGGCAGGCGGCGGGCAAGGACTGACCGGGGCCGGCGGCCCCGGCCGTCACAGGGCGTGGACCGCCGACGCGAACGCGTCGCCGCGCGCGTTGTAGTTGGCGAACATGTCCATCGACGCGCACGCCGGCGCCAGCAGCACCGTCGCGCCGTCCGAGGCGAGTTCCCGGGCCGCGGCGACGGCCGCCGCCATGGCGCCGGAGTCCGTGCGCTCCAGGTCCACCACGGGCACCGACGAGGCGTGCCGCGCCAGCGCGCCGGCGATCAGCGCGCGGTCCGCGCCGATCAGGACGACGCCGCGCAGCCGGGGCGCGGCGCCCGCGACCAGCTCGTCGAAGGTGGCGCCCTTCGCCAGCCCGCCGGCGATCCACACGATGTCCGGGTACGCCGCCAGGGACGCCTCGGCGGCGTGGGTGTTGGTGGCCTTGGAGTCGTCGATGTACGCCACGCCGTCCACGGTCGCGATGTACTCGATGCGGTGCGGGTCCGGGCGGAAGGCGCGCAGGCCCTCGCGGACGGCCGCGGGCTCGACGCCGTAGGCGCGCGCGAGCGCGGCGGCCGCCAGGGCGTTGGAGATGTTGTGCGGGGCCGGGGGCTCGACGTCCGAGACGGAGGCGAGTTCCTGGGCGTTCTTCTGCCGGTCCGGGACGAACGCCCGGTCGACGAGGAGGTCGTCCACCACGCCCAGCTGCGAGGGCGCCGGCGTGCCCAGCGTGAAGCCGACCGCCCGGCAGCCCTCCTCGACGTCCGCCGCGCGGACGAGGTCCTCGGTGGCCGGGTCGGCGACGTTGTAGACGCACGCGACGCGGTTGCCCTCGTAGATGCGGCCCTTGTCGGCGGCGTACGCCTGCATGGAGCCGTGCCAGTCGAGGTGGTCGGGCGCGAGGTTGAGCACCGCGCCGGAGTGGACGCGCAGGGACGGCGCCCAGTGCAGCTGGTAGCTGGAGAGCTCCACGGCAAGCACGTCGTACGACTCGGCGGAGAGGACCACGTCGATGATCGGCGTGCCGATGTTGCCGACGGCCGCCGTGCGCAGTCCCGCGGCGCGCAGGATCGAGGCGAGCATGCCGACGGTGGTGGTCTTGCCGTTGGTGCCGGTGACGGCGAGCCAGTCGGCGGCCCCGGGGCCGCGCAGCCGCCAGGCCACCTCCACGTCGCCGATGACCTCGACGCCCGCCTCGGCGGCCGCGGCGAACAGCGGGCTGGACGGCTTCCATCCGGGCGAGGTGACGACCAGCTCGGTGCCCTCGGGCAGGGTCGCGCCGTCGCCGAGCCGCACCGTGATGCCCAGGGCCTCCAGCTCGGCCGCCCCGGCCCGCTGGCGCTCGCCGTCCCCGCCGTCCACGACGGTGACCTGCGCGCCCAGCTCCGCCAGGGCCCGCGCGGCGCTGGCGCCGCTGACGCCGAGCCCGGCGACGGTGATCCGGCGGCCCTTGAACTCGGCGCCGACCGCGCCCGTCACTTCCCGGCCGCCCAACCGGCGTAGAAGATGCCGAGGCCGACGATCACGCACATGCCCTGGATGATCCAGAACCGGACCACCACCAGCACCTCACTCCAGCCCTTGAGCTCGAAGTGGTGCTGAAGCGGCGCCATTCTGAACACCCGTTTGCCGGTCGCCTTGAAGGAACCGACCTGGATGACCACGGACATCGTGATCAGCACGAACAGGCCGCCCAGCAGGGCGATCAGCAGCTCGGTGCGGGAGAGGATCGCCAGGCCCGCGAGCGCGCCGCCGAGGGCGAGCGAACCGGTGTCGCCCATGAAGATCTTCGCCGGGGAGGTGTTCCACCACAGGAAGCCGAAGCACGCGCCCATCAGCGCGGCGGCCACCACGGCGAGGTCCAGCGGATCGCGGACGTCGAAGCAGGCGTTGGGGTTGGTGAGGTCCACGGCGTTGGCGCAGGACTCCTGGTACTGCCAGACGCCGATGAAGACGTACGCGCCGAAGACCATCACCGAGGCGCCGGTGGCCAGGCCGTCGAGGCCGTCGGTGAGGTTCACGCCGTTCGACATGGCGAGGATCATGAACAGCGCCCAGATCACGAAGATGACCGGGCCGATGGAGATCCCGAAGTCCTCGACGAAGGAGAGCCGGGTGGAGGCGGGGGCCAGGCCCCGCGCGTCCTTGAAGTTCAGCGCGAGCACGGCGAAGCCGATGCCGACGATGAGCTGCCCGAGCATCTTGGCCTTGGCCCGCAGGCCGAGGCTGCGCTGCTTGACGATCTTGATGTAGTCGTCGAGGAAGCCGACCAGGCCCATGCCGGTCATCAGGAACAGCACCAGCACGCCGGAGAACGTCGGCTGGCTGCCGGTGACCAGCTTGGTCAGCACGTACGCGACGAGCGTGGCCATGATGAACGCGATACCGCCCATCGTGGGCGTACCGCGCTTGCTGTGGTGCCCGCGCGGACCGTCGTCGCGGATGAACTGGCCGTAGCCGCGGGCCGCCAGCAGCTTGATCAGCATCGGGGTGCCGATCAGCGAGAAGATCATGCCGAACGCCCCGGAGAAGAGGATCTGTCTCATCGGGCGGCCTCCCCGCCTTCGAGGAGGGCGGCTGCGACCTTCTCCAGCCCCACCGACCTGGATGCCTTCACAAGCACGACGTCTCCCGGACGCAGCTCACTGCGCAGCAGCTCGAGCGCCGCCTCGGCGTCGGACACGTGCACCGACTCTTCACCCCACGAACCTTCGTTGTATGCGCCCATCCGCAGCCATGCGGCCTCCCGGCCGCCGACCGCGACGAGCTTGCTGACGTTGAGCCGGACTGCGAGCCGGCCCACCCCGTCGTGCTCGGCCATCGCCTCGTCGCCGAGTTCCGCCATCTCCCCGAGCACCGCGAAGGTGCGGCCGCCCTTTTCCTGGGCGCTCCGCCCCATCGCGGCCAGCGCGCGCAGCGCGGCCCGCATGGAGTCGGGGTTGGCGTTGTAGGCGTCGTTGACGACGGTCACCCCGTCCGCGCGCTCGGTGACCTCCATCCGCCAGCGGGAGATCGGGCCCGCCTCGTTGAGGGCCGCTGCGATCTCCGGTGCCGGCAGGCCCAGTTCGTGGGCCACGGCGGCGGCCGCGAGCGCGTTCGACACGTGGTGCTCACCGTACAGCTTCATGATCACGTCAGCGTGCCCCGTGGGGGTATGCAGCGTGAACGCCGGACGTCCGTCGTCCGTCAGCCGTACGTCGGCGGCCCGGACGTCCGCCTCCGGCGACTCGCCGAAGAAGACCGTGCGGGCGCGGGTACGGGACGCCATGGCCCGTACGAGCGGATCGTCGGCGTTGAGCACGGCGACGCCGCCCTCGTCCGCCGCCGGCAGCGCCTCGACCAGCTCCCCCTTGGCCTGCGCCGTCTTCTCCCGGCCGCCGAACTCGCCGGCGTGGGCGGCGCCCACGTTGAGGACGAGCCCGATACGGGGCGGGGTCAGCTCGGTGAGTTCGCGGATGTGCCCGATACCGCGGGCACCCATCTCCAGCACCAGGTACCGCGTGCTGTCCTCGGCCTTGAGCGCGGTGAGCGGCAGGCCGATCTCGTTGTTGAACGAGCCGTGGGTGTACACCGTCGGCCCGAGGCGCGGCAGGACCTGCGCGATGAGGTCCTTGGTGGAGGTCTTGCCGGAGGACCCGGTGAGCGCGACCACGGTGGCGCCCAGCCGGGCGACGACGGCGCGGGCGAGGGCGGACAGCGCCTCGATCACGTCGTCCACGACCAGCGCGGGCACCCCGACCGGCCGGGTGGCCAGCACGGCGACGGCCCCCGCCTCGGTGACCTGGGCGGCGAAGTCGTGCCCGTCGACCCGCTCACCGGCGAAGGCGGCGAACAGCGCGCCCGGCACCACCTGGCGCGAGTCGTGCACGACGGGTCCGGTCACCTGAGCGGAGGGCTCCGCTCCACCGTCGAGTCGGCCGCCGGTGATCTCGGCGATCTCGCCGAGGCTCAGAGCGATCACCGGTCGCCTCCCGCGGCCTGGTCCTCGATGGCTTGACGCAGCACCAGCCGGTCGTCGAACGGCCGGACCACCCCGTTGACGTCCTGGCCCTGTTCGTGGCCCTTGCCCGCGACGACGACGGTGTCGCCTGCGCGGGCGCGGGAGACGGCCGTGGCGATCGCGGAGGCGCGGTCGGGGTCCACCAGGACCTCGCCACGCTCGTGCGCGGGTACCTCGGAGGCGCCGGCGAGCATCTCGGCGAGGATCGCCAGCGGGTCCTCGGAGCGCGGGTTGTCGGAGGTGAGGATCGCCGTGTCGGCGAGGCGGGCCAGCGAGGCGCCCATCGGGCGGCGCTTGTGCGGGTCGCGGTCGCCGCCGCAGCCGAGGACGGCGTGCACCCGGCCCTCGGTCACCCGCCGGATGGCGCGCAGCAGGGAGTCCACGGCGTCGGGCTTGTGGGCGTAGTCGACGACCGCCAGATACGGCTGGCCCGCGTCCACGCGCTCCAGCCGCCCGGGGACGCCCGGCACGGCGGCGACGCCCGCGGCGGCGGCCTGCGGGTCGATGCCGGCGGTCACCAGGGCGGTGATCGCGGCGAGGGTGTTGGAGACGTTGAAGGCGCCGGGCAGCGGGGCCTCGGCGCGTACGGACACACCGGCCGGGCCGAGCACGGTGAAGGCCGAACCCAGCGGCCCGACCTCGACGCCGTCGGCGCGCCAGTCGGCGTCCGGGTGGCCCTCGGCGGAGAACGTGGTCACCGGGAAGCCGGCGGCGCGGCACTCGGCGGCGAGCCGGCGGCCGTACTCGTCGTCGAGGTTGACGACGCCGGCCTTGGACCGTTCGGGGGTGAACAGCTGCGCCTTCGCCCGGAAGTAGTCCTCCATGTCCGGGTGGAAGTCCAGATGCTCGGGGCTGAGGTTGTTGAAGACGGCGACGTCGAAGACGCAGCCGTCGACCCGGCCCAGCACCAGCGCGTGGCTGGAGACCTCCATCACCACGGAGGTGACGCCGCGTTCGCGCATCACCGCGAACAGCGCCTGCAGGTCGGTGGCCTCGGGCGTGGTCCGCTCGGACTTGAGCCGCTCGTCGCCGACGCGGGTCTCCACGGTGCCGATCAGCCCGGTCAGGCCCTCGCCGTTCTTCTCGGCGGCGGCCTGCAGCCCGCCCTCGACGAGGTACGCCGTGGTGGTCTTGCCGGAGGTGCCGGTGATCCCGATCTGGAGCAGTCCGTCGCCGGGGCGGCCGTAGACCGAGACGGCCAGGGCGCCCATCCGCCCGCGCGGGTCACCGACGACGAGTACCGGCAGCCCGGTGGCCGCGGCGCGGCCCTGGCCCGCCGGGTCGGTGAGGACCGCCACGGCGCCGCTGTCCGCGGCCTGCGCGGCGAAGTCGGCGCCGTGGAAGCGGGCGCCGGGCAGGGCCGCGTAGATGTCGCCGGGGCGGACCGCCCGCGAGTCGTGCGTGATGCCGGTGACCACCGCGTCACTGGCGGGGATGCTGACGCCCAGGGCCTCGGCCAGCTCCCCCAGGGGAGTGGGGGTGCTGCGCTCGGGGCGGGGGGCTCCGGGGCGGGACTGATCAGGGTGGGGCACGGCGGTGAGCGTACCCCCTGCCGGGGGCTGCGGGGGTGCGGGGGTCGCGGCCGTCGCATTCGCCGCAGGTGTGGGTGTGCTCATCGGGCCGAAACCGCTCGCCTCGTCCTTGGGTGGGTCAGTTCTCGTCGTCTGTCTGGTTTGCGTCGGTGTCGCTCGAACCGCCGTCCGCCTTGTTCGAGCCGGCGGCCGGGTCGTAGCTCACGGGCAGCTGCGGGGGCTTGGTGCCGGACGGGGGGACCTGCAGGGTCTTCAGGGCGAACTCCATCACCCGCTTGAAGACGGGACCGCAGATCTGGCCGCCGAAGTAGCCGGTCTTGGGGTCGGGGTCCTGGACGGCGCAGTAGACGGTGACCCGCGGTTTGTCCGCCGGCGCGAAGCCCGCGAAGGACGCGGTGTAGCCGTTGTAGCCGCCGGTGCGGGGGTCGACCCGGTTGGACGTGCCGGTCTTGCCGGCGACGCGGTAGCCGGGGATCGCCGCCTTGGCGCCGGTGCCCTCCCGGTCGTCCACGACGGACTCCAGCATCTGCGACACGGTGCGCGCCGTCTTCTCCGACACCACCCGCCGCTGCTTCGGCTCGGGGCCGGCCGCGAACCGCCCGTCCGGGCCGGTCTGCCCCCGTACGAGGGTGGGTTCGATCCGTACGCCGCCGTTGGCGATGGTCGAGTACACGGACGCGGCGTGCAGCGCGGTGATGGACACGCCCTGGCCGAACGGGATCGTGTACTGCTGGGAGGCGTTCCAGTCCTGCGGCCGGGCGAGCAGGCCGGGGCTCTCGCCGGGGAAGCCGAGTCCGGTGGGCCGGCCGAGGCCGAACCTGCGCAGATAGGAGTAGAGCACCTTGTTCGTGGCCTGCTGGGTCTTGCCGAGCTGTTCGACCGCGAGGATCGTGCCGATGTTGCTGGACTTGGCGAGGACGCCGCTGAGCGTCAGGTACCAGGTCGCGTGGTCGATGTCGTCGGCGAACGCGTGGTCGGCGCGCGGCAGCCGGTTGGGCACCTCGACGCGGGTGCTCGGCGTGGCCACGCCCTCCTCCAGCACCGAGGCCATGGAGATGACCTTGTTGACGCTGCCGGGCTCGTAGACGTCCTCGACCGCCCAGTTGTGCAGCTGCTCGGAGGTGACGCGGGAGAGGTCGTTCGGGTCGTAGCCGGGGGCGTTGGCCATGGCGAGGATCTCGCCGGTGCGGGTGTCCTGGACGACGACGTAGCCGCGCTGCGCCCGGTGCTTGCGCACGGCCTCGGTGATCGCGCTCTGCGCCGACCACTGGATGTCGCGGTCGATGGTCAGCTCGACGTCCGAGCCGGGTTCGGCGGGCTGCTCCTGCGAGCCGGCGGTGGGCACGCGGCGGCCGGCGGACTGGGCGTAGGTGAGCTTGCCGTCCTTGCCGGCGAGTTCGCCGTCCAGCGCCCCCTCGACGCCCGCGCCGCCCTTGCCCTCGGCGTTGACGAAGCCCAGTATCCCGGCGGCCAGATCGCCGTTCGGATAGACGCGCTTGGACTTGCGCTCGGCGAAGACACCGGCCAGGACGTTGGACTCGGTGTCCTTGTCCGCGGCCAGCTCCGCCTTCATCGCCTTGATCTTCTGCCAGGTCTGCGGCGACTGCAGCCGCGCCAGCCGTACGTACCGCAGCTTGGGCGTCGCCAGCTGCTTGGCCAGCACCGCCTCGTCCTTGCCCAGCACCGGCGCGAGCAGCCGCGCCGCCCGCTGCGGGGCGTCGGCGACCTTGGACTGGGCCGCGGTGAAGAGGTACGGGTCGGCGGTGATGTCGTACGCGTCGACGTTGGTGGCCAGCTCGACGCCGTCGCGGTCGGTGATGCTGCCCCGCTCGGCGGTGAGGGTGAGCGGGACGAGCCGGTTGACCTTGGCCTTCTCCGCGTACGCGGCGGCGTCCACGGCCTGCACCTGGAGCAGGCGCACGGTGAACACCAGCATCACCAGGGTCAGGCCGAAGCTGACCAGGCGCAGCCGGGGGCGGGGGCGGGCCAGGCGCAGCGACGCGGCGGCCGGTCGGGGCGCGGGCCGGCGGGCCGACGCGCGGCGGCGCTGCGGGGCCGGGGCCGGGCCCGGGCGGCGGGCGCCCTCACCGCCTCGGGGGCGGGCTCCGTCGCCGCCTCTGCGCGCTCCGTCGCCGCCGCGCGGGCGGGCGCCGTCACCGCCGCGCGGGCGCTCTCCGTCGCCGCCGCGCGGCCGGGGCGGGCCGGGGACCCTGGGCATCGGTTCACCTCTCCTGGCCTGCGTCGGGGGCGGGGGTCTCGCTGGTGCCGGGCGCGGGGCTGCCGCTCGTGCCGGATGCGGGGCTCTCGCTCCGGTCCGGGGCGGGGGTGGTCGGCGCGGGCGGGGCGGGAGCCTGGCTGGGCGTGCCCAGGGCCTTGCCGTCGGGGCGCAGGAACACGGGGGCGCCACCGGGCACCATGCCCAGCTCGCCGGCCCGGCGGGAGAGCGCGTCGGGAGCGGCGTAGGCGTCGATCTCGCGCTGCAGCCGCTGCTCCTCCTCGGTGAGCGAGGTGGTGTCCCTCTTCGCCTCGCCCAGCTCGAAGGCCCCCTGGTTGACGGCCGCGTTGAGCAGCAGCAGCGCGATCAGCCCGGCGCCGAGGAGCGCCACGACGAGCAGCACGAACGGGGTGCGCGCGGCGGCGGTGCTGCCGGAGGGCACCAGCCAGGAGAACCGGTTCTGCGACACCCGCTTCATCGACTGCCCTCCCTCATCCCGCGGAGCTCCCGCGATCCCGCCGTCGGGTGCGAACTCACTCATCCACCTCCGGACGGACCCTCTCCGCCCCGCGGAGCCTCGCGGGGGCCGCGCGCCGGTTCTGCGCGATCTCCTCCTCCGTGGGCAGCTCGGCGCCGCGGGTGAGCAGCTTCAGCCGGGGCTGGTACTGCTCGGGCACCACCGGCAGCCCCGGCGGGGCGGTGCTCGCGGCTCCGGCCGCCAGCACCGTCTTGACCAGTCGGTCCTCCAGCGAGTGGTAGGACAGCACGGCGATCCGGCCGCCCACTGCCAGCGCCGACACGGCCGCCGGAACGGCCCGCTCGAGCACCTCCAGCTCGCCGTTGACCTCGATGCGCAGCGCCTGGAAGGTGCGCTTGGCGGGGTTGCCGCCGGTGCGCTTGGCCGCCTGCGGCAACGCGTCGCGGATCACTTCCACCAGACGCGCGCTGCGGCTGAACGGTTCCCGCTGCCGCTCGCGCACCACCGCCGCGACGATGCGCTTGGCCTGCTTCTCCTCGCCGTAGGCGCGCAGGATCCGCACCAGCTCGCCCGGCGGATAGGTGTTCAGGACCTCGGCGGCGCTCATGCCCTTCGTCTGGTCCATCCGCATGTCGAGCGGCGCGTCCTGGGCGTACGCGAAGCCGCGGTCGGCCTCGTCCAGCTGCATCGACGACACGCCCAGGTCGAACAGCACACCCTGCACCTTCGGCGTGCCGAGCCTGTCGAGTACGGCGGGCAGCTCGTCGTACACCGCGTGCACGAGGGTCGCCCGATCGGCGTAAGGGGCGAGCCGCTGCCGGGAGAGCTCCAGGGCGGCCGTGTCGCGGTCCAGGGCGACGAGACGGGCCTCGGGGAAGCGGCGCAGCAGCGCCTCGCTGTGCCCGCCGAGTCCGAGTGTGCAGTCGACCACCACGGCCCCGGGTGCGCCGAGCGCCGGTGCCAGCAGGTCCAGACACCGTTCGAGCATTACCGGAACATGCCGTACCTCGGTCAAAGCGCCCTCATTCGTTCGGTCGACGCACCACCGGCCGGACCAGGCGACGGCGGCCTCCCATGTGCGCCGTCACCCTACCGAAGACACGGCCGAAAACCGGACAGGCGGCCATCTCCCGGAACAGCCGACCCCCTAGCCGACCAGGAAGTGAGACAGAGATTACCCCGCCGAAACGAAGCTGCTGGTGGCGCGGCGCGCGATCGCCGCTAACGTCGTCGGTATGTCGATATCCGCCGCAGAGCCCCTGCCGCCGGCGTCCCCCGCCGACCCCTCCCGAGCGCGTGTCATCGACCGGCTGGTCGAGGCGAACACGGACTACGCCGAGACGTTCACCGATCCGGGCATGGGCGCCGCACCCGTGCTCCGCGTGGCGATCGTGGCCTGCATGGACGCCCGCCTGGACCTGCACAAGGCGCTGGGTCTGGAGCTCGGCGACTGCCACACCATCCGCAACGCGGGCGGCGTCGTCACCGACGACATCATCCGCTCCCTGACCATCAGCCAGCGCGCGCTGGGCACCCGCAGCGTGGTGCTCATCCACCACACCGGCTGCGGTCTGCTCGACCTCACCGAGGACTTCCGCTACGAGCTGGAGAACGAGGTCGGCCAGCGCCCGCCGTGGGCCGTCGAGGCCTTCCGCGATCTGGACCAGGACGTCCGCCAGTCCATCGAGCGCGTCCGCACCTCCCCGTTCCTGCTGCACAAGGACGACGTCCGGGGCTTCGTCTTCGACGTGCACTCGGGCCTGCTGCGCGAGGTCCTGCCGCTGTAACCCGCACGCCGCGGGGATGAAGGCCGGTGGCGGGGCCCCGCGGGCCCGGCGCCGGCCGGTTTCGCAAATTGGGCCCCCCCCCCCGCCGGTGGCCACCCGATCGGAAGAGCGGCGGGTTGGGAAAGAGGGGACAATAGAGGGGGGTG
>NZ_JBFAXR010000140.1:0-20805 GCF_040680895.1 Streptomyces sp. NPDC051940
GCGGAGCGCCGAGTCGCGCCGCAGGCGCCTGCGGGACCGGACGCATCCGAGCGTGGCCGCAGCACCATCCCAGCCCGTCCGGCGTTTGAGGACGAGGCGCGCAGCGCCGACCGCGTCAGCCGGCGCAAGGCGACCTCCAGCCCGTCCGGCGTCTGAAGACTCCGGCCGAAGGCCGGATGCGCGGCAGCCGGCGCGAACCGCAACCCGCCCGCCGGGGCGCCGCCCCGAGCCGCCCCGCCAGGGCATAGCCTGGCGCCGCGGCACGAGCCGCAGACGCGAAAGGGAGCACGGATGACCGCGTGGCCCGACGTGTCCGGCGACACGGCGCTGAGCATCCGCGTCCCGCACGCCGACGCGCTCGTACGGACCGGGATCCCCGCGCACGTCACCGTGCTCTATCCCTTTCTGCACGAGAGCCGGCTCACCACCCCCGTACACGCCGAGCTCGCCGCGCTGCTGCGCACGCACGACGCGTTCGACCTGACGTTCGCCGAGTTCACCCGCTATCCCGGCGTCCTGTGCCTCGACCCCTGGCCCGCCGACCCCGTCCGCGCGCTCACGAAGGCGCTGCGCGACCGCTGGCCGCAGGCCGTCCCGTACCGCGGGATCTTCGGCGACGAAGGACTCGCCCCGCACCTCACCGTCGCCAACCACGAGGGCCCCGACACCTGGGAGGCGGCCTACACCGCCCTCGAGGCCGAGCTGGCCCCGCGGCTCCCGGTCACGGCCGCGGTGACGCACGTCGACCTCATCGTCTGGGACGGTACGGCCTGGCATCCCGTCCAGTCCCTCCCCCTACGCCGCCCGGAGCCCTGATGGCCCTCTTCCGCGTCGAACGGCACCCCGCCCTCCCCGCCGCCGATGCCTGGCACCGGGTCACCGACTGGGAGCGGCACGCCGTGGGGATCCCGCTGACCCGCGTCTCACTGCAGCCCGGGGCCCCGGCAGGGCAGGGCGGCCGCTTCACCGCCCGCACGGGCTGGCGGCGGCTCGGCTTCGACGATCCGATGGAGATCACCGTCTGGCGACCCCCTGCCGGGCCCGGCGAGCCCGGACTGTGCCGGCTGGAGAAGCGCGGCCGCTGGGTGCGGGGGTGGGCCGAGATCGAGGTGTACGAGGAGGGGGCGGGCGTCTCCCGCGTCGTCTGGCGCGAGGAGCTGCGGCCGTACGGGCTGCCCAGAGCCCTGGATCCCCTGCTCGCCGCGGCGGCCCGGCGGGTCTTCGGCCGGGCCCTGGCCCGGCTCCTGCGCGCCGCCTGAGCGCTGCCTGAGCGTGGCCGGGAGCCGCGGCCGGGAGCCAGGCCCGGGGCCGGGCCCGGGTACAAGGTCCCGGCGCGGGGGATAAAAGTCCCTCGCGAAGCGGTGAAAGTCCCGTCGGAGTCCGGTTTCTCCTTATCCCCGTGTGGGCTCGACCACGGCCGAAATCGCTCTACTACACGCATTAGGATCAGGAATGGACTAAAGGCCGGGACTTTCGTCCCGGACCGCCCGGGGCATTCGGCAGGGGACTGCCTGGGACGTTCGGTCGGGCCGCCTCCTTCCCTTGCCGCGCAAGGGGTACACGCTCATCACCCCCAGTTCCAAAGCGCCCGCGACCCCCTCCGCGGCCCCGTTTCCAGCCCCCGCAAGGGGTCGAAATGCCTGTCCGGCGTCTACGGTCGGTCGTAGTAATTGCCACCCTTGAAACCAAACTCCAATCCGGGTTACCAATGTTGTGCGAGTTCGGAACGCAGCCGGGCTCAACGCAATCCGAAAGGGTAATTCCGAGATGTCGAAGCACGCGAAGTTCTCCGCCCGTACCGCCAAGCGCGCCGGTGCCCTCGTGGCCGGTGCCGGTGTCCTCGCCCTCGCGGGTGGCGGCGTGGCGAGCGCGGCGAGCGCGGCGGGTGTCGCCGAGGCGTCGAAGACTGCCAAGCCTGCCGCCGGCGCCAAGTCCTGGGTCTCCCCGATCAAGGGCAAGTACACCTTCACCGGCAAGTACAACCAGGGCGGTGCCCGCTGGGCCGCCAAGCACTCCGGTCAGGACTTCGCCGTCTCGACCGGCACCAAGGTCCACTCCGTGCACGGCGGCACCGTCGTCGAGGCCGGCTGGGGCGGCGCGTACGGCAACAACATCGTCGTCAAGCACAAGAACGGCCTGTACTCCCAGTACGCCCACCTGTCGAAGATCAACGTGAAGACCGGCGAGAAGATCAAGACCAGCGAGGTCATAGGCCTGTCCGGCAGCACCGGCAACAGCTCCGGCCCGCACCTGCACTTCGAGATCCGCACCACCCCGTACTACGGCTCCGCCGTGAACCCGGTCAACTTCCTGACCGACAAGGGCGTCAAGCTGCACGGCTGACCCCTCCCCGTACACACGCCGACGCCCCCGGCGAGCCGCTCAAGGCTCTGCCGGGGGCGTCGGCGTGCGTGCGCGCCGCTACCCGCCGTGGTGCGCGCCGCCCCTACGCGCCGTGGTGGGCGGCGACGATCAGCTCCTGCGCCACGGTCAGCACCGCCTTCTGCTTCTCCTCCGGCGTGGCGTCCATGTCCTTCAGGGCGAAGAGTCCGGCGTGGATGGAGAAGAGCGCCGTCGCGCAGCGGACCTGGTCCTCCAGCGACCCGTCCTCGTCCCGCAGCAGGTCCACCATGGCGAACATCCGGTTCTTGAAGGTCTCGCCGAGGCTCAGGTCCTTGATCGTGGCCTGGTTCTCCTGCATGAAGCGGAACAGCGCCGCGGCGCCCTGCAGGGCCTGGCTGTAGCGGGCGAGCAGCTCCTTCTTCATCTCCAGCGTGCGCGGCTGCCGCTTCCCCCACTCGACCAGCTCGTCCAAGGGGGCCCCGAGGCTCTGGAAGAGCGCCATCAGGATGTCCTCCTTGGTCTTGAAGTGGTAGTACAGGGCCGCCTTCGTCACGTCGAGACGCTCGGCGATCTCCCGCAGGGAGGTCTTCTCGTACCCCTTCTCCGCGAAGAGCTCCAGGGCCACATCCTGGATGCGCTGGCGGGTGTCGCCCCTGCTGGCCATGGTGCACTCCTCGGTCCAACGGTTACTTACTTGACGCCCGGCTAGTTGCCGCGTACCTTCTCCATCGTAGCGAACTAGCCGGGCGGCAAGTAAGTAGGTGGACGGGATGTCTGACACACAGACCACCCAGGCGGAGGGCCTGGAACAACAGGGGACCGCGGACGCGGAGTCCCCGAAGAACATACGCGTGGTCCTGCTGGGCCTGATGATCGCGATGCTGCTCGCGATGCTCGACAACATGATCGTCGGCACCGCGATGCCGACCATCGTCGGCGAGCTGGGCGGCCTCAACCACCTCTCCTGGGTGGTCACGGCGTACACCCTGGCCACGGCCGCCTCCACCCCGCTGTGGGGGAAGTTCGGCGACATGTGGGGCCGCAAGGGCGTCTTCATGCTGTCGATCGTGCTGTTCCTGATCGGCTCCGCGCTCTCCGGCATGGCCCAGGACATGGGCCAGCTGATCGCGTTCCGCGGTGTCCAGGGTCTGGGCGCCGGCGGTCTGATCGTCGGCGTGATGGCGATCATCGGCGATCTGGTGCCGCCGCGGGAGCGGGGCAAGTACCAGGGCATGATGGCCGCGGTCATGGCCATCGCGATGATCGGCGGCCCGCTGGTCGGCGGTTCCATCACCGACCACCTGGGCTGGCGCTGGGCGTTCTACATCAACCTGCCGCTGGGCGCGGTGGCGCTCTTCGTGATCTCCGCGGTGCTGCACCTGCCGAAGAAGCGGACGAAGGCCAGGGTCGACTATCTGGGCGCGGCGCTGCTGACGGCCGGTATCACCTCGCTGGTGCTGGTCACCTCGTGGGGCGGTACGGAGTACGACTGGGGCTCGGGGCAGATCATCGGGCTGTCGGTGGCCGGCGCGGCGGCGCTGGGGCTCTTCCTGTGGGTCGAGACCAAGGTGGCCGAGCCGATCATCCCGCTGCGGATCTTCCGTAACAGCAACTTCTCGCTGATGAACGTCATCGGCTTCCTGGTCGGCTTCTCGATGTTCGGCGCGATCACGTTCCTGCCGCTGTACCAGCAGAGCGTGCAGGAGGCGTCGGCGACCAACTCCGGTCTGCTGCTCCTGCCGATGCTGCTGTCGATGATGGTCGTCTCGCTCTTCGCGGGCCGCTACACGACGCAGACCGGCAAGTACAAGGTCTTCCCGATCGTCGGCGGCGCGCTGATGGTGGTGGGCCTGTACCTGCTGTCCACGATGGACACCGACACCTCGCGGTTCACCTCCGGTGTGTACATGGCCCTGCTCGGCGCCGGCATGGGCTTCCTGATGCAGATCACGATGCTCGTGGCGCAGAACAGCGTGGAGATGCGGGACATGGGCTCCGGCTCGTCCACGGTCACGCTGACGCGGACCATCGGCGGCTCCTTCGGCGTCTCGCTGATGGGCTCCCTGTTCAGCAGCCAGGTCTCCGACACCATGGCCGACCGGGCCGGGGAGGCGGGCTCGAAGCTCACCGGCAGCAACGCGCAGCTGACCCCGGAGTCGCTGGCCAAGCTGCCTGCGGGCCTGAAGGACGCGTACTTCCACGCGGTGTCCAACGGCACGCACCAGGTCTTCCTGTGGGGCGCGGTGCTCGCGGTGCTGGCCTTCGCGGCGGCGTGGCTCGTCAAGGAGATCCCGCTGCGCGGCGCGGGCCCGGAGGCGGCCAAGGCGGACGCGGTCCCGGCTGCCGTCGCCGAGTAACCCGCCGCCGCCCGGCGACCGGCCCCCTCGCGGGGCCGGACCCGCCACCTCGGACAGGGCCGCCCGTCATCTCCTGTAGCGGAGAGGTGCCGGGCGGCCCTCCGGCGTTTCCGCGCGCTAGCGGTACCAGTCACCCTTCTCCCGCAGAGCGCGCTCCAGGTACTGCTCCAGGCTGTACTCCGCCAGGTAGCGGCCGTCGGTCTCGTGGTCCCAGACGAAGACCTCGTCGCGTTCGGGCGTACGGACGAAGGCGAACTGGTCGCCGCCTCCGTTGTCGCCGAAGAACATCAGCGGCTCGAACGGCATGTACAGCCCCGGGAAATCGGCTGACGCGCGGAACTCCGCGTTGTCCCGCGCGATCCGCGCCGCGGGCCAGACGACGTCGAGGCCGTCGTGGACGACGCCGTCGCACTCGCGCAGCAGCGCCGCGAGACGGCTTGCTACAGCCGGGCGGTGCGGCGGCGTTCCGGGAGGAAGGTGAGGTGCTGGTCCAGGTACGCGCGGATCTGGTCGGCCTCGCCGGTGGCCAGTTCGTGCTTCGGGAAGATGATCAGCGGTGCCGTCCCCGACAGCTTGCGGTGCAGCACGATGAACTGCTGCGCGGTTTCGAGGTAGTGCGTGTACGCGTCCCACTCGGCGGCGCCCTCGGTCGACGCCGTACGCCAGCTCACCCCGCCCTCGTCGACCCGCACCCGCCACTCCCCGAGCCGGACGGCGGCCCGCCCGCTGCCGAGCAGCCACCGCCGCAGCGGTGCCGCGCTCCGGCGCCCGCGTACGACGTAGCACCCGCCGCCGACGGCCACGGCCGCCGCGTACCACCACGGGGACTGCAGGGTGTACGCCATGACCGCCCCACCCCAGGCGGCCCCGGTCGCCACGGCCCCGGCGACCTTGTCGGGCTTCCGTCGCCGCTGTATCGCCCGCAGCGCGCGCCGGAAGTCGCCCAGGGAGGGGACGGCGCGTATCTCGATCACCGGCGAGCCGGGCATGACCTCCGACATTGCTCTCCCCGCTCCCCTTCGGATCCGATGCCAGTGGCGTCCCGCGCAGAACGTGGGTCCGGCGCGCGGCAGGGCGTGATGCTACCGGGACACCGGGACCGGACCGCCGGCGCCCGCCCGGGCGTGCCACGATCGGGAGGTGCACTCCTCCGACCTGCGGCAGTTGCGGCTCGCCAAGGACGCCATGGACCGGGACTGGGCCGATCCGGGGCTGGACCTCGACGCCGTCGCCGCGCACGCCGGGTACAGCCGGTATCACTTCGTACGGGTGTTCAAGGCGGCGTACGGGGAGACGCCCGGCAGGTATCTGAGCCGGCGGCGGATCGAGCGGGCGCGGGAGCTGCTGCGGACCTGCGATCTCAGCGTCACGGAGATCTGCCACGCGGTGGGCTTCGCCGCCCTGGGGACCTTCTCCTCCCGCTTCAAGCGGGAGACGGGGCTGACGCCGGGGGAGTACCGCCGCGAGAACGTCGGCCGCGGCGCCGCCCTGATCCCCGGCTGCTTCGCCCTGCTGTGGACGGGCGGCTTCGAGCCCCGCCGGGGCGAGGCGTCCGCGGGCGGTACCCCCGCCGGAGCTGATCCGGCGGACCGCGCCGACGGGCCGTGACGGCCACGCCCTCGGAAGGGCTCCTTCCCGGCACCGGTCGGTATCGGTGCGGTGACGTGCCCGTCCGGGCGCTCAACCACCGTGCCACCGTGCGGGTATGCACCCTCCCGCCGTCGGTCCGCCCCCGCGCGGGCACTACCGCGTCGGCTGGCTCGGGGACGGCTTCCTCGCCCTGCTGACACTGGCCGCGAACCTGGCCGTGTTCCTGGTGTTCTCGCTCAGCCGGGCCTTCTCCGGGTTCGGCTCCGGCCGGCCGTGCGATTCCGAGGATCCGGAGTGCCCCGAGGTGCCTTCCGTGGACTGGTCCCCGGTGGTCACGATCAGCGTGCTCGCGCTGTGCGCGGTGCTTGCCGCCGTGGCCCTGTGGCGTCACGGGCCCCGGCTCACCTCGACCGCCCAGAGCCTGGGGGCTCTGATCCTCTGCTTCACCGCGCTGCATGCGGGCATCGGCGAATGGGAGCGGGCACACCCCCGGCCCGACCCCGCACCGACCGCCCCGTCCGGATCGCGCTGCGTCTGCCACAGCGCGGGCGGCAGCTGCCGGGGCGACTGCGGTGGCGAGGGCGGTTGATCCGCACGGGGCGCGGCCGGACACCGCAATCGTGAAGAAGCCGGAGCCCCTTCCTCCTGCCTACGTTGGGAGCACACATCCGGCGTACCCCTCATCGGAGCAGGAAATGATCACCCATCTCGCGATCACCACCGTCTGGACCACCGACCAGGACCGGTCTCTGAAGTTCTTCACCGAGAAGCTCGGGTTCGACGTCATCAGCGACGTCACCATGGGCGAGGGCGGTATGCGCTGGGTCACCGTCGGCGTGCCCGGGAAGCCGGAGCTGGAGATGGCGCTGATGCGCACCGACGGGTCCGGGCTGGACCCGGAGTCCGCCGAGGCGCTGACCAAGCTCGTCGACAAGGGAGTGCTGGGCGCCGGGGCGTTCCACACGGACGACTGCCGCAGGACCTACGAGGAACTGAAGGCCAAGGGCGTGGAGTTCCTCCAGGAGCCCGCGGAGCGGCCGTACGGCGTCGAGGCGATCTTCCGCGACGACAGCGGGAACTGGTACTCGCTCAACCAGCGCCGCGACGAGCTCGACCTCAGCAAGGGCTGGGACTGACAGCCGCTCAGCCGCCCGCCGTCCCCGGGGACCACAGGCCGAACCACTGCTCGGCGTCGAACGCCTCGAACCGCTCCACCTCGGTGAACCCCAGCCTCGCCGCGAGGCGCATCGAGGAGGCGTTGGCGGTCTGGGTGCGGAGCACCACCCCCTCGCCGGGGTACACGCCGGCGATCCAGTCGAGGGCCGCGGTGCACGCCTCGGCGGCGTAGCCCTGTCCCCACGCGTGCGGCAGGAACAGGTAGCCGAGCTCCGTCCTCCCGAGGTCCGGGCGGATGTGCCCCGGACGCTCCGCGTGCGGATCGAGCAGGACCGTGCCGATCATGGCCCCGCCGAGCTCGACCACGAACGAGCCGGGGCGGCTCCCGGGGACCTCGGGCACCTCGCGCTCGAGTTCGTCGCGCGGCCGGCCGCCGCCGAGATAGGTGTTCACCTCCGCCGAGGCGAGCATCTCGATGAACGCCGGACGGTCGCGTGCCTCCGACGCGCGGAGCACGAGCCGTTCGGTGCGTATCGGGGCGGGTGGCCAGGTGACGGTTGCGTGATCGTTCATGGCGGGCAAGCTATCGCACGGCTGTGCGGAAGATCCGTGAGAAAGGCCGTGCGGAAGACCCGCGAGAAAAGCCGTACGGAAGATCCGTGAGAAAAGACGACCTCTACGCCGCCGCCGGCCCCTGCGGCAGCCGGTACATCCCGCCCGCCAGCGGTTCCACCAGCCCGTCCGCCACCAGCCCGTCCAGTGCCCGCGCCCGCTGGACGGGCTCGTGCCACGCGGTGTCCAGCTCCGCCTGTGCGACCGGATCCGGCGACTCCCGCAGTACGGCCAGCAGCCGGCCCCGTACCTGGCGGTCCGTGCCCGCGTACGTCTGGCCGCGGCGGGGCGGGCCGTCGTACGCCGGGGAGCCCGACAGCCGCCAGGCGCACGACGCCGCGATCGGGCAGCCCGTGCAGTCCGGGGTGGACGCCTTGCAGACGAGCGCCCCGAGTTCCATCGTCGCCGCCGCCCAGCTCGCGGCCCGCTCGTCGGTCTCCGGCAGCAGCTCCCGGGCGATCCGCCGCTCGGCGGCCGTCGTCGCCCCGGGCGGGAACTCCGTACCGGACACCGCCCGCGCGAACACCCGCCGGACGTTCGTGTCGAGCACCGCGTGCCGCTGGCCGTAGGCGAAGGACGCGACCGCCGCCGCGGTGTACTCGCCGATGCCGGGGAGTGCCAGCAGATGCTCGTGGCGCCTGGGGACCGTCCCCGCGTGCCGCTCCTGTATGGCGACCGCCGCCGCGTGCAGCCGCAGCGCCCGGCGCGGATAGCCGAGCCGGCCCCAGGCCCGCACCGCCTCGCCGGGGGAGTCGGCGGCCAGGGCGGCGGGTGTCGGCCAGCGTTCGATCCACTGCTCGTACACCGGCAGCACCCGGTTCACGGGGGTCTGCTGCAGCATGAACTCGCTCACCATCACGCCCCAGGCCCCCGCCTCGGGGTGCCGCCAGGGCAGATCGCGGGCGTTGCCGCCGAACCAGTCGAGCACGGCCTCGTGCAGGGCGGCCGGGTCCACCGGGGTTACGGCGGTGCTCGTCACCGTCGGAGTCGTCGGAGTCATCGCCCCCGATCCTGGCACACGCGGCACGGGGGCCGACGCAACACGAAGGCCCCGGTCGGTCTGACCGGGGCCTTCGGAACAACCAGAGCGGACGACGAGATTCGAACTCGCGACCCTCACCTTGGCAAGGTGATGCTCTACCAACTGAGCCACGTCCGCATGGGTCGTGCGATCGATCCCCCATAAAGGGGACCTGCACCGAGCGGACGACGAGATTCGAACTCGCGACCCTCACCTTGGCAAGGTGATGCTCTACCAACTGAGCCACGTCCGCATGCCTCCGAACGGCTTTCACCATCCGGCGCGACAACTACTGTACCTGATCGTTTGACCAGCTCCAGCCGCTGTTCCGAGCGGGTGACAGGGATCGCACACTGCGCCTCCCCCTTGGAAAGAGGGCGCTCTACTACTGAGCTACACCCGCGTGGGGGGCCTTGTTGCGCCCCCTGGCGTGATCCCGACTCTATCGGATCGACGGGGGCGTGAGTCAAACGGCTTACAACAGGCCGCTGTCGCGGGCGTACAGCGCGGCCTGGGTGCGGTCGCGCAGGCCGAGGCGGGCGAGGATGCGGGAGATGTGGTTCTTGACGGTGCCCTCGCTGAGGTAGAGCCGGGCGGCGATCTCCCTGTTGGACGCCCCGGCGGCGATCTGCCGGAGGACCTCCGTCTCGCGCGGCGTGAGCGGGCCGGGGGCCGCTGTCGGCCCGGCGGCGATGCGGGCGGCGACGGAGGCGTCGAGCTGGGCGACGCCCGCGTGCGCGAGGTGGACGGCGCGGGCCAGGTCGGCGGCGGGGAGGTTCTTCAGCAGATAGCCGGTCGCGCCGGCGCGCAGGGCGCGGGTGACGTACTCGTCGTCGTCGAACGTCGTCAGCATGAGGACCTTCACCCCGGGCAGCCGGCGGCGCAGCGCCTCGGTGGCGGCGACGCCGTCCATGCCGGGCATCCGTACGTCCATCAGGACCACGTCGGGCCGGGCGTCCGGGGCGTTCGCGACGGCCTCCGCGCCGTCGCCGGCGGTGCCCGCCACCTCGATGCCGTCCTGCAGGCCGAGCAGGGCGGCGATGCCCTCGCGCACCAGGTCCTGGTCGTCGACCACGAACACCCTCACCATGGGACGGCCCCCTCCCCGCGCGCTCTCACCACGGCACCGCCACGTCCAGGGTCGTGCCCGAGGCGGAGGTGGCGATGTCGACCGTCCCGCCCGCCGCCCGGACCCGCTCCCGCAGACCCCGCAGCCCGAACCCCTCCGCGGCGCCGCCGAAGCCCCGGCCGTCGTCCGCCACCCGCAGCCGGGCGCCCTGCTCGTCGTACGAGACGTGCACCGCTATCCGCGAGGCGTGGGCGTGCCGGCAGGCGTTGGCCAGGGCCTCCTGGGCGGCGCGGTAGAGCACCAGCGGCGGGCGGTGGCCGGTCCCGGTGACCGTCAGGGTGACCCGGCGGGCCTCCCCGTCCAGCCGCGCCACCAGTTCCGCCAGCTCCGCGCCGGGCTCCGCGTCGCCGCCGGAGCCGAGGGCCCGTACCGACGAGCGGACCTCCTGCAGCGCCTGGCCCGCGGACCAGCGCGCGTCGGCGACCGCCCGGGCGGAGCGGTCCGGGTCGAGCGGGGCGAACGCCTCGGCCGTCTCCAGCTGGACGCCGATCGCCGTCAGATGGTGGCCCAGGCTGTCGTGGATCTCGCGGGCCAGCCGGTTGCGCTCGCGGGCGGCCGACAGCTCCGCGATCCGGTCGCGTGCCTGCCGTTCGCGGACCGCGACCGCCGCCATCGTGGTGGCCAGCACCACGCCCAGGGCGAACATCAGCAGGTCCGAGATGTACGCGGCGCGCGTCCACCACGAGTCGACGGCCGCGGTGAAGACGGCCGCGAGCGCGAGCACGCTGCCGGCGCCCAGCCAGCAGGCGGCCCGGCGGCCGAAGGCGAAGTAGCCGAGGAACGGCACCAGGACGAACAGCACCCGCGACAGCCCCGACACGTCCAGCGCGGCCACCCCGGCGTACGCGGCCGTCCGGGCCGCCAGCGCGGCGGCCGCGGCGCGGGTCCCGGCGGGCGGGGCCGCGCGCAGCTCCCCCAGGACCAGGGCGGCCAGCAGGGCCGCGAACGCCGCGCTGCGCGCGGTGAGGCCGGGGCCGATGCCCGCGTAGTACAGGCCGCCCGCCAGCACCGCGCCGTACAGGACGGGCGGCACCCAGGGGACAGGGTGCGACATACCGCCTCCTTCGGGGATGCCGGGGGCAGCCTATGCGGCGGCGGGGCCCCGGCGGGAGTGCCGGAGGTCATGGGACCTCCGGGCGCGGGGCGGGGGGACGGATCGCACTTCTGGCGGGCGGGGCGCGGTTCCTACGGTCGCAGGGCCGTATCCGGTACGAGGTCCCTCGCGAGGTCCGCGAGGGGATTCGCGACCTGATCAGCGGCCCGATCCGCGATCCGATCCGTTACGAGCCGAAGGAGCCCCCGTGATCCGAGCCGGAGCACTCGTCCCCGCCGTACTGCTGGCGCTGGCCGCCCCCGTGGCGCCGGCCGCCGCCCAGACCCCCGGCTGCCCCGCGGTCCGCGTGCCCGGTGCCGAGTACGCCGTGACGTCCTGCCTGGACGACCTGACGACGGCCGGCACCGTGCCCGGCGGGCACACCGACCCGGCGGACTGGGCGGGGCTGCTCGCCCCCGGCACCGTCACCCCCTCCGGGGTGCCCGGGGTGCAGGTGGACGGCTACTTCCCCGACACCTCCACCTCCACCACCAACACCAACCACGGCTGGCGGCACGACGCCCAGTTCGTCCTGCGGCTGCCGCGGGACTGGAACGGCGGCCTCGTCGTCGCCGGGCCGCCCGGCACGCGCGAGCAGTACGCCAACGATCCGCTCATCGCCGACCAGGTGCTCGCCAAGGGGTACGCCTTCGCCGCCACGGACAAGGGCGGTACGGGCAGCGCCCCGGCCGCCGACGGCGCGCGGCCCGGGGACACCATCGCCGAGTGGCACGAGCGGTTCACCCAGCTCACCCGCGCCGCGAAGGCCGCCCTCACGGGCCATTACGGGCAGGCACCGGCCCGTACCTACGCCGCCGGGCTGTCCGCGGGCGGCTACCTGGTGCGGTGGCAGCTGGAGAACCGTCCGGAGCTGTACACCGGCGGCGTCGACTGGAACGCGCTCGTCTTCACCCCGGACACGAGCCTGCTGACCACGCTGCCGCCCGCCGTACGCGCCTATCCGGCGTACGCCCGCGGCGACGCGGCCGCCCACGCGGCCCTGCTGGCGGCCGGTTATCCGGCGGGCTCCGAGCCCGCCTGGGCCTTCAGCTTCCAGAACCTGTGGACGCCGCTGCTGCACCAGGTCCGCACCGAGCTCGACCCGGCGTACACCGGGGAGGACTCCGCGTACGACTTGAGCACCCGGCCGCCCGCCGTGCGCCGCGCCGTCGCCCGGATCTCGCTCACCGGACGGCTGGCGCGCCCGCTGATCAGCGTCCAGGGCGGCCTCGACGCGCTGACCCCGCCGTCCCGCCACGCGGCGGCGTACGACAGGCTCGTAGACGCGGCGGGCCGCTCCCGGCTGCACCGGACGACCATCGTCCCCGGCGGGGCCCACACCGACGGGCTGGTCCCGCTCTCGCCGGACTTCCGGCCGGTGCTCCCCGCCTTCACGGCGGCGTTCGCCGAGCTCGAGACCCGGACTCAGTGCGCGGCGCTGAACGCCTCGTAGACCCGCTTGGGGATGCGCCCCCGGGCCGGGACGTCGAAGCCGTGGGACGACGCCCACGCGCGCACCGTCGCCGGGTCGGGGGCCACCGCGCTGCGCTTGTAGACGGCGCCGGAGGCCGCCTTCTTGCGGCCGGCCGCGAGATAGGGCTCCAGCGCCTTTCGGAGTTTCTTCGCGTTGGCGACGTTCAGATCGATCTCGTAGGACTTCCCGTCGAGCCCGAAGAGTACGGTCTCGGCGGCCTCCCCGCCGTCGATGTCGTCGGAGAGGGTGACCACTACGCGCTGCGCCACGAAATCGGTCCTTCCGTATGGCTCCGCCTGCATTTTCTTTTCTAACAGGACGGTGAATACATGCCCGCGGTCATGGAATGCGTCCGCGTGTCATGCGGCGCAACGTAACAGGCTTTCCAACAGCAAGGCTAGATATCTACGCGAGTAGATTTTCCTACGGGGTAGGCTGAAGCCGCACCTATGAGCGGGCCATGGCCCGCGGGCCTCAACTCACCACCGGGAGCACCAGTGGCACGCGTCGTAGTCGACGTCATGCTCAAGCCGGAGATCCTCGACCCCCAGGGGCAGGCCGTGCAGCGCGCACTGCCCAGGCTTGGCTTCAAGGGAATCGCCGACGTCCGCCAGGGCAAGCGGTTCGAACTCGAACTCGAGGGGCCGGCCGACGACGCCGCCCTCGCCGAGATCCACAAGATGGCCGAGACGTTCCTGGCCAACACCGTGATCGAGGACTTCACCGTTCGGGTGGAGGACGACGCCCGATGACCGCTCGTATCGGAGTCGTCACCTTTCCGGGATCGCTGGACGACGGCGACGCGCTGCGGGCCGTGAAGCTCGCCGGCGCCGAGCCGGTCTCGCTCTGGCACCGCGACAAGGATCTGCACCAGGTCGACGGAGTCGTCCTCCCCGGCGGCTTCTCCTACGGCGACTATCTGCGCTGCGGCGCCATCGCCCGGTTCTCGCCGGTGATGGAGACGATCATCGAGCAGGCGAAGGCCGGAATGCCGGTCCTCGGAATCTGCAACGGCTTCCAGGTGCTGTGTGAATCACATCTCCTGCCGGGCGCGTTGACGCGCAACGACCATCTGCACTTCATCTGCCGGGACCAGAAGCTGCGTATCGAGAACGCGGACACCGCCTGGACCCGGGATTACGCGCAGGGCCAGGAGATCACCGTTCCGCTGAAGAACGGCGAGGGCGGTTACGTGGCCGACGAGCACACGCTCGACGAACTCGAGGCCGAGGGCCGCGTCGTCGCCCGCTATCTCGACGTCAACCCCAACGGCTCGCGCCGCGACATCGCCGGCATCACCAACGCCGCCGGCAACGTCGTCGGCCTGATGCCGCACCCGGAGCACGCGGTGGAGGCCCTCACCGGCCCGACCACCGAGGGGCTCCCGTTCTTCACCTCCGTACTGAAGCAGCTGGTGAACGCCTGATGTCCCTCGACACCGTCAAGCACGCGGCGGAGACCCCGGACGCGCGGCAGCCCTGGGCCGAACTGGGCCTGAAGGAGAACGAGTACCTGCAGATCCGCGAGATCCTCGGCCGCCGGCCGACGGGCGCGGAGCTGGCCATGTACTCCGTGATGTGGTCCGAGCACTGCTCGTACAAGAGCAGCAAGGTCCATCTGAAGCAGTTCGGCGAGAAGGCCCCCGCCAACGACGCCATGCTCGTCGGCATCGGTGAGCAGGCGGGCGTCGTCGACGTCGGCCAGGGTTACGCCGTGACCTTCAAGGTCGAGTCGCACAACCACCCGTCGTACGTCGAGCCCTACCAGGGCGCGGCCACCGGCATCGGCGGCATCGTGCGCGACATCATCGCGATGGGCGCCCGCCCGGTCGCCGTGATGGACCCGCTGCGCTTCGGCGCCGCGGACCACCCCGACACCAAGCGCGTGCTGCCCGGCGTCGTCGCCGGCATCGGCGGCTACGGCAACTGCCTCGGTCTGCCGAACATCGGCGGCGAGGTCGTCTTCGACGCCTGCTACCAGGGCAACCCGCTGGTCAACGCCCTGTGCGTGGGCGTGATGAAGCACGAGGACATCCACCTCGCCAAGGCGTCCGGCGTCGGCAACAAGGTCGTCCTGTACGGCGCCCGCACCGGCGGCGACGGCATCGGCGGCGCGTCGATCCTCGCCTCGGAGACCTTTGACTCCTCGAAGCCCTCGAAGCGCCCGGCCGTCCAGGTCGGCGACCCGTTCCAGGAGAAGCTCCTCATCGAGTGCACCCTGGAGGCCTTCCGCGAGAAGCTCGTGGTCGGCATCCAGGACCTGGGCGCGGCGGGTCTGTCCTGCGCCACCTCGGAGCTCGCCTCCAACGGCACCGGCGGTATGCGCGTCGAGCTGGACGACGTACCGCTGCGCGACTCCACGCTCTCGCCCGAGGAGATCCTCATGAGCGAGTCGCAGGAGCGCATGTGCGCCGTCGTCGAGCCGGGCAAGGTCGAGGCGTTCCTCGCGATCTGCGAGAAGTGGGACGTCATCGCCACCGTCATCGGCGAGGTCACCGACGGCGACCGGCTGGAGATCTTCTGGCACGGCGAGCAGATCGTCGACGTACCGCCGCGGACCGTCGCCCACGACGGCCCGGTGTACGAGCGGCCGATGGCCCGTCCGTCCTGGCTGGACGAGCTGCAGTCCGACGACGCGAACAAGCTGGCCCGCCCGGCGGACGGCGACGAGCTGCGCGCTCAGGTGCTGCGGCTGGTCGGTTCGCCGAACCAGGCGGACAAGTCGTGGATCACCGCGCAGTACGACAAGTACGTGCTGGGCAACACGGTCCTGGCGCAGCCCGAGGACTCCGGCATGATCCGGATCGACGCCGACACCAACCTCGGCGTCGCCATCTCCACGGACGGCAACGGCCGTTACGCCAAGCTCGACCCGTACGCGGGCGCGCAGCTGGCGCTGGCGGAGTCGTACCGCAACGTGGCCGCGACCGGCGCGAAGCCGCTCGCCGTCACCGACTGCCTCAACTTCCCGTCGCCGGAGGACCCGGCCGGGATGTGGCAGTTCGCCGAGGCGTGCCGCGGGCTCGCGGACGCCTGCCTGGAGCTGGGTACGCCGGTCACAGGCGGCAACGTCTCGCTCTACAACCAGACCGGCGACGCGGCCATCCACCCGACCCCGGTGGTCGGCGTCCTCGGCGTGATCGACGACGTCACCCGCCGTACGCCGATGGCCTTCTCGCAGGAGGGCCAGCTGCTCTACCTCCTCGGCGACACCCGCGAGGAGCTGGGCGGTTCGGCCTGGTCGCAGGTCGTCCACGACCACCTGGGCGGCGTGCCGCCGAAGGTGGACCTGGACCGTGAGCGGCTGCTGGGCGAGATCCTGATCTCGGCCTCCCGCGACGGCATGATCGACGCGGCGCACGACCTGTCCGACGGCGGCCTGGTCCAGGCGGTCGTGGAGTCGTGCCTGAAGGGCGGCCACGGCGCGCGGCTCGTGGTGCCTGACGGGCTGGACCCGTTCGTGTTCCTGTTCTCCGAGTCGCAGGGCCGCGCGGTCGTCGCGGTGCCGCGCTCGGAGGAGCTCCGCTTCACCGACATGTGCGGTGCGCGGGGCCTGCCGGCCACGCGGATCGGCGTGATCGACGGTGCCGAGGTGGAGCTGCAGGGGCAGTTCACGATCCCGCTCGCGGAGCTGCGCGAGACGTGGGAGGCGACGATCCCGGCGCTGTTCGGCTGACGCCCGGACGCTACCGTTGCTGCCCCCGCCGGGCTCTCCGGCGGGGGCAGCGGCGTTGACGAGCGGCTGCGCGCGAGCAGATATGCGCGAGCGGCTCCGTACGAGATGACGAGTCCCCATGAGCAACAGCCCGATACCCCTTCCGCAGACCGCGGTACCGGCCGGGGCGGCCGGCTGGCAGTCGTACGACGCCGCCCGCTGGCGCGCCCTGCGGCCCGCGGCGTGGGCGCATCCGGGCTGGTCGCTGGCGGCGCTGGCGGGGACGGTCGCGGTGGCGATCGCCACCACGCCCGCGGCGGCGGATGTGTGCACGGAGGCCGCGCCGTGTGACGCGGACTGGGTGGGCGCGGGCGTCATGACGCTGCTGCTGGCGCAGATGCTCTGGATCTGGCGGGTGCCCGGCTGGGCGGCGGCGACGCTGCCCGTGTTGGCGCTCGCCTCCCTGTGGGAGGAGGACGCGCCCTTCGCGGCGGATGCCGCGGTCGCGGTGGCGGCGCTCGCCGCCTGCGTCGCCTGCCTGCACCGGCTGGACGTCGCCCGGCGGCAGCAGGCGCTGGCGCTCGAGGCCGCGGGGCCGGCACGGCATCCGCTGCCCGCGCGGGCGATGGGGGTGCGCCGCGGGCGGGTGCAGGGCGTGGCGGGGGCCGTGCTGCTGGCGGCGGCCGCGTGCGCGGCGGTCGCTGGGCTGGCGGGGGTCGCCGCCCAGGATGCGCACGCGGAGCGGGCGACGCGGTTGGGGGCGACGGTCACGGGGTGGGGGACGGAGAGCCTCCGCGTCGACCTTCCGGACGGTGGACGGCGGACCGTGTACGCGGCGTTCCCCGAGGACTACCCCAAGGGGTCCGTGGTGGGGGTCCTGGTGGACGGTTCCTGGGCGCGGCTGGTCGCGGAGCCGTACGACGCGATGGGCTGGCAGCTGCTCGGGCTGGCGGCGGCGGTGCCGGGCGGCTGCCTGCTGGGCGTGGCGCTGACGGGGCGGCGGCGGGCGGCGGAGCTTCGGCGGGGGCCGGTGCCGGTGCTGCGGGTGCTGGCGCGGGACGGGGCCGACGACCTCCGTACCTACGTCTACGCGGCGGACGATACGGAGGGCCGGGCGCCGGTGCTGGCGTGCGCGCTGTGGCCGGCCAGGGAGGTCGGAGCCGAGGCGGACCCCGACGCCGACGACTCGGATGTCGAGCTCCCGGAGCCGACCGGACGTCCGCTGCGCGAGGCGCTGCTGTACGGGGCGCCGGGGGCGGGCGGGGAGATCGTGCTGGTCTCGGGTGACGCGGACGAGCCGGGCGGGGTGCTGGTGGAGTGCACGCACGCGCCTGTGGCGCCGGCGCCGCTGCCGTTCGTTCCGGAGCCGGGCGGGTGGCGGGAGACCAGCTGGGGGGCCGGGTGGATCGAGCGGCTGGTCGGTCTCGCGCTGGCGGTGATCGGGGTGGGGATGGCGCAGCCCTTGGTGGGCGGCTCGGCGAGCTGGGACGACGTGACGTCGGCGGTCGTCGGCTGCGGCATGTTGGCCGTGGCGGCGCGGCAGCTCAACTGGCGGGTGACGGCGGACGCGTCAGGGGTGTCGATCTGCGGGGGCTGGCGGGTACGGCGGGTCCCGTGGGACGCGCTGGCGGCCGTCCGCCCGCCGTCCGCCGAACACGGCGTGACGTTCCTGGTCCGGACGGCGGACGGGACGGAACGCGTGACGCTCACCCAGCTGTACGGCCCGCGCGTGCTCGTCGACCGCCTCCGCACCCGCCCGGCCGCGCTGCGGGCGGTCGACGCGCTCGAGGCGATGCGCACGGACCCGGCCCTGCGGCCGGGGGAGGAGACCCCGGCGGGGGTGCCGGCGGGTCCGGTTCTCGTCGCTTTCGTCGTGCTCGTCTTCGCGCTGCTCGTCGTACTGCCCTGACCCGCGGTCGCCGAGGCCGTTCCGCCCCCCCCCGCGGCGCTCCCGGGGCTGCCGCAGGGGTGTCCGGAGGGTACGTACAGGAGCAGACTGCTGCTGTGGACGGGGGAGTTGCACCTTTGCCGCCGGTGCTCGCGGACGCGGACGCGCCGGCGTGGACGGGGCCGGACGCGGAGCGGTGGCTGCGGGCGGGGCGGGAGCCGCTGTGGGCGGACGCGGAGGCGGGGGTGGTACTCGCGACCGTGGTGGGCGTGATGGTCCTGCTGTCCGCCGGGAACGGGCCGGGCGGGGCCGACTGGGCGGGCATGGCGCTGATGGCGCTGGCCGCGCTGCTGATACTCGAGTGGATCGAGCGCCTGCCCCTCCTCGCCGTCCTGGGGCTGGTGGTGCTGGCCGTGGGGGTGCAGTACCGGCCGGAGGTGCCGGGGTGGTCGCGGGCGGTCGCCGCGCTGGCTGCCGGGTGCGTCTTCGTGGGCTGTGTACGGCGGCTGTGGTGCGGCCGGATGCGGCGGAGGGTGGTGACCGGCGTCGCGGGGGAGCTGCGGCGCGGCATGCCGGAGGGGGCCCGGATCCGGAACGGGTCGGGGCTCGGGTGCCTGCTGATCATGCTGGCGGGGCTGGGGGCCTGGGCGTGGGTCGACGACGGCGCGCTGGACGAGGCGGGTTTCGCGGCGGGGGTGATGACCGCCGTCATCATCCTCGGGTCCCGTCCGCTGATCTGGCGCGTGCGTGCCGTACGGGCGGCAGCGGTGCGCCGGTCAGGCGTGCCGGTGGTGCGGGTGGTCGTCGTGGTGAGCGGAGAGGTCAACGATCGGGAGGCGGACGTCTTCGCCGTGGACGATCTCCGCCGGCCGCTCGTGCGGGGGCGGATCCACGCCGGGAGCGCCGGGCCGCGTGAGGCGCTGTTGTACGGGGTGCCGGGGACAGACGCCGGGTGCGGCCTCGTCTTCCTCGGCGACGAGCGGGCGCCGGGGTGCGTCGTGACCACGCCGCTGTTCGAGGTCCGGTTCGGCGAGCCCGAGCGGTACGAGACTGAGGTGCCGGAGCCGCAGGAAGAACCCGTGCGGTGGGGCCCGGACGTCGTCCAGGTGCTCCAGGGGAGCGTGCTGGTGGCGCTGGCGGCCGGGGCGGTCGCGTGGGCGCCGGTGCAGGGCCAGTGGGGGGCCTCGTCCGTGGCGGTATCTGCGTTGTTCGTGCTCCCCGTCGTGCTTCCGCTGCTGACCTGGCGGATCACCGCGGACCGCACGGGCGTCGAGGTCCGTACGTTGCTGCGATCGCGCCGGATGGCCTGGGAGGAGCTGACGGAGATCCGCGGCGGGCGGTACGGGCTCGTACTCGCCACGGCGCCGCGCTCGCGGGGTGCGTACCTGTTCCGGATTCGGGCCTGGCCCTGGCTCTACCAGGTGCTGCGCGTGCGGCCGTCTCCCCGGGCCGCCGAGGCCGGGCTGCGCGCGATGCACGCCGATCCGGCGCTGCGGCCGGCACGGGACGCGGTTCGTAGGCGGCGGCGCCCCGCCCGCGTTGTCGGTGGCCGGGGCTAGCCTCTGAGCCATGCCGCCCGCAGCCAAGCGCAAGCCGCGCTCGTACGACCCCGCCCGGACCTGGAAGGCGCTCAACGCCCAGCTGGCGCAGGTCACCTCAGCCGCACGGGGTCTCGCCGCGGAGGACCTCGCCGCGCCCTCGGGGCTCCCCGACTGGGACGTGCGACTGCTGCTCGCGCACATCGTGGCGCAGGCCGAGGCGCTGCCCCGGGCACTGGGCGAGGCGCCGCCGCCCGCGGCCCGGGCGCAGGTGGGCCTGAGCCAGTGGGCGCTGTCGGCGGCAGGCGAGTCGGTGCGGCTCGACCAGGACACGAGGGCTGAGGCCGTGCGGATCGCCGGCGAGTTCGGCGGGGACGCCGTCGCCGCGCTGGACGCCGCCGCGGAGCGCCTCGCCGCCTGCGAGGCCGAGGTTCTGCGCCCCGGACGCCTCGTGCCGTGCGCCCTCGGTGCGATGACGGCGTCGGACTACGCCGTCACCCGCGTCGTCGAGCTGGTCGTCCACGCCGACGACCTGGCCCGAGCGACGGGCGCCGACGTGCCGCACGACCGCCAGGCCCTCGCCGCCACCGTCCGCGTCCTCGCCGACGCGCTCGCCGTGAAGGCCCCCGGCGCCTCGGTGGAGGTCCGGATCCCGCCGTACGCGGTGGTGCAGTGCGTCGAGGGTCCCCGCCACACCCGCGGCACCCCGCCGAACGTCGTGGAGACCGACCCGCTCACCTGGCTGCGCCTCGCCACGGGGCGTACGGCGTGGGCCGAGGCCCGCGAGGCGGCCCGGGTGAGCGCGAGCGGCGACCGGGCGGACATCGGAGGGCTGCTGCCGGTCGGATCCGGTATCCCGGCTCCGTGAGCGGGGCGCCGGGGGGGGGGGGGGGGGGGGGCCGGCCCCCCCCCCCCGCCCCCCCCCCCCCCGGCGGGGCCCGCGCCCCCCCCCCGCGGTTTGGCGCCGCGCGCGAGGGGTGGGTGTTTGTT
>NZ_JBFAXR010000141.1:0-20418 GCF_040680895.1 Streptomyces sp. NPDC051940
ATGAGGTGGTGCCGGGCATCGCGGTGGAGGGACACGGGGGCTAGGCGACGCCTGGTCCCGCGCGGGGCGGCCACGGCCCCACCCGCACGCTCCCCGGGAGGAGTCGCCGTGCCGTACGTCCTGCTCGCCTGCCGGCTCACGCTCGTCGCCGTGCTGCTCCTCGCGGCCGCCGCCAAGCTCCGCGCCCCGCGGGCCTTCGCGGCCTCGCTCACGGACCTCACCTTCGTGCCCCGGCCGCTGCGGCGGCCCCTCGCGGTGCTGGTCCCGGCCGTGGAGCTGCTCGTCGCCGGGCTGCTCGCGGTGCCCGCGACCGGCGCGGCCGGTTTCGCGGCGGCCGTACCGCTGACGGCGGCGCTGACCGCCGTACCCGTCCTGGTGGTCGCCCGCGGCGAGACGGTCAGCTGCGCCTGTTTCGGCGTACGCGAAGTCCCCCTGGGCGCCCTGCACATCGTGCGCAACGGCGCGCTGCTGACCGCGGCGGGTCTCGGCGCGTACTTCGAACTGAGCGGCGCCGCCGGCGTCGACGACGTCCCGGGCGCGCTGCTCGCCGTCGCCGCCGCGGCCGTACTGACCACCCTGATCGTGTTCACCGACGACATCGCCGTGCTCCTGAGGGCCCCCGCCGTGGGCGTGCCCGGGGGCGGCGGCCGGTGACCGGCGCCGAGCCGGGAAAGGACGCCCCGTGCAGTACCTGGTAGCAGGAATCGCCCTGGTCGCGGCGGTGGCCGCGGTCAACGCCGCGCTGACCCTGGCCGTGGTCCGCCGCTGGCGCGCCCGTACGGCCCCCGCCCCGGCGGCGACGACGCAGCCGGCCGCGGACCCCGGTGTGCCGCAGGAGCTGCCGCCGCTGGGCATCGAGGTGGGTTCGCGGCTGCCGGACTTCACCGCGGTCACCGTCGACGGCCGGACCGTCTCCGCCGCCGACGTCGCCGGGCGCGAACTCCTCGTCGCCTTCCTGTCGCTGGACTGCGGGGGCTGCGAGGACAGCCTTCCCGAACTCGCCGCCCGCGCCCGTGAGCTGCGGGCCGACGGGGGCGCCGTCCTCGCCACCGTGGTCGGCATCGACTCCGCCGGCAGCGAACTGGCCGCGCGGGTCGCCGAGCTGGCGGACTTCGCCGTCGCGGAGTCCCTGGACGAACCGCTGAGCCGTCTCTTCGGCGTCCTGTTCTACCCCGGCTTCGCCCGCTACGGCGCCGACGGCACCGCCCGGGCGGCCGGGATCGGCCTGGCCGCGATGGACGCGAGCGCCCTCACGGCGGCCCGGTGAAGCGCGGCCCCGTGAAGCCCGGCCCGGTGAAGCCAGACCCCGTCCAGCCCGCCCCCGGCAGCGCGCCCGACCCGGACACCGGCCTGACCGGGACCGCCTCCGTCCCGCGCGGCTTCGCCGCCGCCCTCGCGCTGGCCTGGCACGCGGCACCCGGCATGCTGCTCCTGCAGGCCGTGACGGCCCTCGTCGGCGGTACGGCGCCTGTCGCCGTCGCCTGGCTGACCAAGGCCGTCCTCGACGAACTGGCGGGCCCCCGACCCGAGTTCGCCCACCTCGCGTGGCTGGCCGCGGGCATCGGCGCGCTGGGCGTCGTGATGGCGGCCACCACCGCGCTGACCCTGTACGCCCAGGGCCGCACCCGGCGCGCCGTCGGACTGCTCGCCCAGGACCGGCTGTTCACCGCCGTGGGCCGGCTGCGCGGCCTCGCCCGGCTGGAGCAGCCCAGCTTCCACGACCGGCTGCGCCTGGCCCAGCAGACCGCCGAGAACGCGCCCGACCAGCTGGTCGGCGCCGCCCTGTCCAGTCTCCAGGGCGCCCTCGGCATCGCCGGCTTCCTCGGCTCGCTGCTCGCCATCAGCCCCGTGATGGCGGGCGCCGCCCTGCTGGCCGCCGTTCCCGCGCTGCTCGCCCATCTCGCGCTCAGCCGCCGGCAGGCCGGGATGATGTGGCAGACCAGCCCGGGTATGCGGCGCAAGCTCTTCTACCAGATGCTGCTGACGGACCTCCAGGCCGCGAAGGAGGTACGCCTCTTCGGCCTGGGCCGCTTCCTGCACGACCGGATGCTCACCGAACTGCGCGCCACCAACGGCGCCGAGGACCGGCTGGAGCGCAGCGCCGTACGCGTGCAGGTGGCGCTCGCCGTGCTCGGGGCGCTGCTGTCGGCGGGCGGACTGCTGTGGGCCGTGCACGCCGCCGCCACCCGCGCGCTGACGCTCGGCGACGTGTCCGTCTTCATCGCGGCCCTGGCGGGACTGCAGTCCGGGCTGGGGATCCTGGTCCAGAGCCTCGCCCAGGGCCACAAGGCGGCCCTGGTCTTCCACCACTACCTGTCCGTCCTGGACGTGACGGACGACCTCCGGGCCCCCCGGCTGCCCGAACGCGAACTCGCCCCGCTGGCCCGCGGTATCGAGCTGCGCGACGTCTGGTTCCGCTACCACGACGACGCCCCGTGGGTGCTGCGCGGCGTCAGCCTGACCATCCCGCACGGCACCAGCGTCGCCGTGGTCGGGCTCAACGGCGCCGGCAAGAGCACCCTGGTCAAGCTGCTGTGCCGGCTGTACGACCCGCAGCGCGGCGCGGTGCTCTGGGACGGCGTCGACATCCGCGAGGTACCGGTGGCCGAGCTGCGCTCGCGCATCGGGGCGGTGTTCCAGGACTACATGGCGTACGACCTGACCGCCGCGGAGAACATCGCCCTCGGCGACCTGACGGCCGTCGAGGACGAGGAGCGGGTGCGTACCGCGGCCGAACGCGCCGGGATCCACGGGGCGATCGTCCGGCTGCCGGCCGGCTACCGGACCATGCTGTCGAGGCTCTTCCACGCGGGTGAGGAGGACCCCGACACCGCCGCGCACGGCGTCCACCTCTCCGGCGGCCAGTGGCAGCGCCTCGCGCTCGCGCGCGGGCTGATGCGCCAGGGCCGGGACCTGATGATCCTGGACGAGCCCAGCTCCGGGCTCGACGCCGTCGCCGAGGAGGCCGTGCACGAGCGCCTGCGCGAGCTGCGCGAGGGCGCCACGAGCGTGCTGGTCTCGCACCGGCTCGGCGCGGTGCGGCGGGCGGACGTGATCGTCGTGGTGCAGGACGGCAGGATCCGGGAACGCGGCGACCACGCCTCGCTGATGGCGCGTCCCGAGGGGATCTACGCCCGGCTGTTCCGCACCCAGGCGGCGGGGTACCGCGAGGAGCCGGCGGAGACACCGGCGCCGGCGGCTGATCCCGGCCGGGCGCCGGACCGGACGACGAGGGCCGACCCCGGCCCGGCGACCCCGGTGGCCGCCGGATGACCGCCGTCGCGCGCGCCGTGCTGGCGGCCGTGCTCGCCGGGGCCGGGGGAGCGCTGCTCGCACGCCGGCGGCTGGCCGCGGTCACCGTCCGCGGCGGCAGCATGACCCCGACGCTCCTGCCCGGCGACGTCCTGCTCGTGCTGCGCGGCCCGCGCACGGTCCGCCGCGGCCGGATCGTCGTCGTCCCGCGCCCCGACCCGGCGACCGGCTGGCGGGAGCCCGCCGAACCGCTCAACGCCCGCGGCTGGTACGTCAAACGGGTCGTCGCCGTGCCCGGCGACCCCGTGCCGGACTGGGTGGCCGGACCTGGCGGGACGGCGCCCGGCGCCCGGGTGCCCGCCGGGATGCTCGTGCTGCGCGGCGACCATCCGCGCTCGGAGGACTCCCGCCGGTGGGGCTACTGCCCGGCGGACCAGCTGTACGGCGTGATGCTCCTGAGGCTCCCGGGGCGCCGGGAGTTCGCCGGACCCGGCGCTGAAGAGTTCGCCGAGCCCGGCGGTCCTGGCTTCGCCGAGCCCGACGGTCATTGCTTCCCCGAGCCGCGCGGCCGGGAGCGCGCTGCACCGCACCCCCTCAGTCCGCCACCGCCACACTCCCTCCCGGATCCCGCAGTTCGGCGCCCGCCTGGCGGTACAGAGCCGCCGCGCGCCGCGTGAGCTCCAGCGCCCGGGGGTAGCGGCCCAGCCGCCGGTACACCCGGGCCAGCTCCGCGTAGACCATCGCCTGTCCCGCCGCGTCGCCCGCGTCCGCGAAGCAGTGCCGGGCCGTCCACAGATGGTCCAGTCCCAGGTCGTACCGCTGGGCGCGGGTGCGCAGCAGCCCCAGCACGGTGTGCAGCCAGCCCTGGCCGGCCAGGTCCCCCTGCCGCTCCGCGGCGCGCAGCGCCGGCTCCACGCACCGCTCCCACCCGCCGGCCCACCACACCGCCCGGGCGGAGACCGACAGTCCGGCCGCCATCCGCCACGCCAGCTCCGAGCGCCCGTAGCCGGCCGCCCACCGGATCGCCTCCGACAGCGCGGGCAGCTCCGCCACACACCAGGCCAGCGCCTGCCCCTCGTCGGCGAACTCCGGCAGCGGGGCGCCGGCTTCGGCGCCCGGCGCGGGCAGCGGATGCGCGTCCGGCGCCATCACGGCGTACGCCTTCGTCACCGCGGCCGTGTACCAGACGAGCAGCCGCAGCCGGGCCTGCGTCCGGGCGGCCCGCGGCTCCTCCGCGGCGGCGCGCTCGGCGGCGTACTCGCCGAGCAGGCTGTGGAAGGCGTACCGGTCGGGCCGCGGGGTCCGTAACAGATGGCCGTCCACCAGCCCCTCCAGCAGCTCCCGCGCCGCGTCCACGGGCAGGCCCAGCAGGGCGGCGGCGGGCTCGACCGAGAGAGGATGGCGGGGCCATAGCCCCAGCAGCCGGAAGGCCCGCGCCTGGCCGGCCTCCGCCGCGGCGGGCCCGTCCCGCAGGGCGGCGTAGTCCGGTGCGAAGGCATCGCGTACGGTCAGCCGGCCCGCACTCAGCGCGCCCAGCCGGCCGCGCGGGATCTCCAGCCGCGCGGCCACGGCCCCGAGCGGCCAGCCGGGCCGTGCCGCCAGCTGGGCGCCGACGATGCGCAGGGCGAGCGGCAGCCCGTCGCAGGCGGTGAGTATCCGCTCCGCCGCCGCGGGTTCGGCCTCCAGGCGGGGCGTACCGCACAGCGCGGAGAGCAGGGACCGGCGGCCCTCGTCGTCCAGGGGCCGCACCTCCAGCCGTCCCGTCGCGGGCAGGTCGGTGAGCATCCGGCGGCTCGTGACCAGGACGGCGCAGCCGCCGCCTCCCGGCAGCAGCGGGGCGACGTGCGCGGCGCTCGCGGCGTCGTCGAGGACCAGCAGCACGCGCCGGCCGCTGAGCGCGGACCGTAACAGCGCCGCCCGGTCCTCCACGAGCTCCGGTAACGGCCGCCCGCCCGCGCCCAGATCGCCGAGGAGGCGGGCGAGCAGCCGGTGCGCGTCGCGCCCGGCGCCCGGTGCGGAGCCCCGCAGGTCGGCGTACAGCTGGCCGTCGGGGAAGCAGTCGCGCAGGCGCTGGGCGGCGTGGACGGCCAGCGCGCTCTTGCCCACCCCCGGCATACCGGAGACCACCACGGTCCGCGGCCCGGCGGACCCGGCGGCCGGCCGGAGCATCCGCACCAGCTCCTCCAGTTCCGCCTTGCGGCCGCACAACTCGGCCGGACCGGCGGGCAGCTGGGCGGGCGGGGGCGCCGCCGCCCGGCGCGGCGGACCGGCGGCGTGGCCCGCGCTCCCGCGGTCCGTCAGCACGGCCCGGTGCGCCGCACGGACCTCCGGGCCGGGTTCGACGCCCAGTTCGTCGACCAGGGTCCGGCGCAGCCGCTGGTACACGGCCAGCGCCTCCGCCTGCCGGCCCATCCGGTGCAGCACGACCATCAGCTGCCGGTGGAACACCTCCCGCAGCGGATGCTCCCCGGCCAGCCGGGCCAGCTCCGGCGCCAGTGGGCCGTAGCGCCCCAGCTCCAGCTCCGCGTCGACCCGCCACTCGAGCGCCAGCAGCCGTGTCTCGCATAACTCCTGTACGCGGGGCTGGACCTGCTCGTGCCCGAGGAAGTCCTCCGGCAGATCCCCCAGCGGCACGCCCCGCCACAGCGCGAGCGCCCCGGCCGCCTCCCGGCTCACCGACTCCCAGTCGCGGGCCGGCAGCAGGGCCCGTACACCCGCGAGCCGGCGGGTGAAGACCTCGCTGTCCAGCTCCTCCTCGCCCACCGCCAGCAGATAACCGCCGCGCGTCGCCCGGAGCCGGGACGGGCCGTCCGCGCCGAGTGCGCGCCGCAGCCGCGACACGTGGTTGTGCAGCGAGGCGGAGGCCGTCGCCGGCGGGTCCTGCCCCCACAGCGCGGAGCGCAGCGTGCCGAGCGGGACGGCGCGGTTGGCGTGCAGCAGCAGGAAGGCCAGCAGCGCACGGGCCTTGGTGCCGGTCAGGGGCCGTTCGGCCGGTCCGTCGTGCACGTCCAGCGGGCCGAGCAGGCAGAACCGCATCGGTCTCCTCCCACGCGGAAGATCGCGTACGGGGCGACCCTAAGCGTTCCGGGCCGTCACGGCACCGGGACGAATACGACCGGAGCGGGCAGCCGTCTGGGGCAGACGGGTCAGCCGCGCACCCCGTCCAGATCCGCCGCCACCGCGAGGATGGTCCGGCTCTGCAGCTCCACCTGGTCCCGCACCGGGACCCAGCGCGGCTTCGTCTCCGCCTCGAACTCCGTGTACCAGGCGTCGAACTGCCCCAGCACCGCGCGGCGGACCCCGTCCGTGTCGCGGCCGGGCGGCAGCGCCCGCGCGAGCATGCCGGCCGCCCGCAGCGACAGCCGGTGCGCGGTCAGCCGCAGCGCCGCCGCGTTCCCGGCGGTACGGGCCAGCGCGGCGCGGCTCGCGGCGGCGAGCCCGCCCGCCCACTCGTCGGCGATCTCCGCGCAGCCCTGTGCCACCCAGCGCGCCGAGGCGGCGAGCGGGCCCCGGCGCACATGGTCCGAATCAAGCCAGGGAGCAGCCAGTTCGACCAGCTCCGCCAGCCGTGCCGTACGCCGCCGGAATCCGGCCACGAGCCGGGTCAGCTCCGCCGGCGGATCCGCGACCGGCGTGGCGTCCGCGATCTCCGGCACCGCCCACTGCGTCGCCTCGATCAGCACGGTCACCGTGCCGCCCGGTACGGGATGGAACCAGGTGGAGCGGGCGGAGAGGTCGTTGCGGGGTACGCCGGAGGCGGAGGCGTCCGGCTCGGGCATCACGAAGACGCCGGGCGCGGGGCTCGGCATGTGGAAGGCGTCGAACGGGGCGATCTCCAGGGGGATGTCGAGTTCGGTGGCGGTCTTGGCGAACATCGCCGCCACGGCGGGCAGGGGTTCCGTGGTCTGGATCCAGGTGCCGCCGACGTCGTTCGCGTGCAGCGAGAACTGCGCCAGCGGCCGGTACTCGTTAAGCAGGCGGACCAGCGCGGCCGTCTCGGGCAGCGGCGCGCGGCCCGCCGGCGGCAGCCACTCCGGCTGGCCGTCGGTGACCGGGCGGTACATACCGCGGAAGTAGTCGGCCGGATCCCCCGGTTCCCGTACCCAGCCCTCGTTGATCCGCGCCCCGTCCGGATCCAGGCAGAGCAGGAAGTGCCAGGTCAGACCGGAGCGCAGGCGCGGCTCGCGGGAGAGCACGGCGGCCAGGTGCAGGGCTGTCGCGCCGCCCGCCGGCTCGTTCGCGTGGGGGCCCGCGACCACGAGTATGTTGCGGTCGCCGGGCCCCGGATCCCCCACGGACACCAGCCACAGCGGATCGCCCGCGCGGGAGCGCCCCACCTCTCGCAGGCCGCACACTTCCGGATGGCGGCGAACCACCTCCCGGGCTCCGCGTACGAGATCGTCCACCGTGGGATAGCCCTGGGAGTTGGTCAGCACAGTGACAAGCCCTGCCCATCCCGTATGGCCGGGAAACGCCGCTTAAGCGGGCGGACTCCGATACCTGCCGGGATGTTCCCGGGGAGTGCCGACGGGGCACCTGGGGCGGCGGGCGGCCACCCGCGTTCACGACGTCAGCGTCTCGACCAGGCCGACGACGAACTCCTCCTGCAGTCGAGCCTGCCGCTCCACCGGGATCCAGCGCGGGCGGAACTCCCGTTCGTACGCGTCCGCCCATCCGTCCGCCAGCCGCTCCGCCGCGTCGCGCAGACCCTCCGACCCGGCGGTCCCCGTCTCCCGCAGGGCGCGGGCCAGCAGCGCGGCCGAGCGCAGGGGTAATCGCCGGCCGGTCATCCGCAGCATCAGCTCGCCGGCCGCGGTCCGCAGTCCGGGCGCCGCGTACCGCTCCCACCAGGCGGCGCTCGGTTCCAGCACGCCCGTGGACCACGCGGCGCCGGAGAACACCGGCCCCGAGCAGAACGGGCGGGCCCGCTCGACGAGTTCGGCGACCTGCCGCGACTGCGCACGCTGCAGCCGCACCACCTCGGCGACGACGCCCGGCGGATCGGCCGCGGGCCGGGTGTCGTCCATCCCGGGCACCGTCCACACCGGTGCCTCCACCACGGCGGACACGGTGCCGTGGCGCAGCGGGTACGTCCAGACGGAGCGCGGCACATGGCCGTTGAAGCCGTCCGTGGCCCGCATCAGGAACAGTCCCGGCGCCGGATGCGGCATGCGGTGCGTGTCGTGCCCCGGGCCGGCCAGCGGCAGGGTGAGCCGCGCGGCGGGGCGGGCCAGCAGCCGCGCCGCCTCCGGTACGTCATGCGTCAACTGGACCCACGCGGCGCCCAGATCGTTGCCGTGCAGGGAGAACTGGGCGACCGGGCGCAGCTCGTCCAGCAGCGCGGTGAGCGCCGCCGTCTCGGGCAGCGGCGGGCCGCCGTCGGCGGGCAGCCACTCGGGCTGGGCGTCCTCGGCGGGCCGGTAGTAGTGGCGGAACTGGTCCCGCAGCAGGCCGGGCCGCCGCGCCCACGCCTCGCTCAGCCGCGCGCCGTCGGGGTCGACGCACAGCAGGAGATGCCAGCGGGCGCGGGCGCGCAGCCGTCGGTCCTCGCGGATCCGGCGGGCGAGGCGCAGCACGGCGGCGCCGCCGACCGGTTCGTTGGCGTGCGGGCCGGCCACGACGAGCACCTCGGCGGGGCCGCTCCCGGCGGACAGCAGCCACAGGGGGTCGCCGCCGCGGGAGCGGCCCACGGTGCGCAGTTCGCACCACCGCGGGTGCCGGTCCGCGAGTTCGCGTGCGGCGCGCACGAGGTCGTCGACGACGGGGTAGCGGTCGGTGTCCGCTCCCGGGCGGCCGGTCCGCCGGGTGGCAGTCGACTCCTCCTGGTCAATCACCGTTGGCGTTGCTGCCGCCGGTGGTCTCCTTCTTGTCCAGCTTGCGGATCTTGATCTCCTTCATGGTTCCTCCCGTACTGGTGCGGGCTGTTGTTGGCATGACAGCATCAACGGCATCACCAAAGGAGCGGACCCGCAAGAGCGCGTCCCGTGAACTGGCGGAGGCCGGATGGCGGTCGAGGATCTCGCGCGGCCCCGGATCAAGCCGGAGCACCGCGGCTACCGCACCGACGCCGGCAACATCCGCATCGGCGGGGTGGTGTACGGGACGGCCTCGGAGATCGAGGATCCCGACGGCTGGATCTGGGACGTCGTGGAGTCCGCGGACGGCACGCGCGCGGTCGCGGAGATCGCGGCGGCGGTGTGCGCCCGGCATCCGGACCTCGGCGCGGCGGACGTCGCCGGGGCGCTGGAGGCGCTGTACGAGGCCGGGTTCGTGGAGGACGCGGCCGCCGGGCGGCCCGCGGCGCTCTCCGAGCGCGAGGCGGAGCGGTACGGCCGCGGGATGACGCTGCTGCGGTGGCTCGACACGACGCCGCGGGCCTCGGCCTGGGAGGCGCAGGTGCTGCTCAAGCGGGCCTCGGTGCTGCTGATCGGGCTCGGCGGCACGGGGGGTGCGGTCGCGCAGCAGCTGGTCGCCTCCGGGGTGGGCGGCCTGCACGTCGTCGACGACGACACGGTGTCGCTGTCGAACCTCAACCGGCAACTGCTCTACACGGAGGCGGACATCGGCCGCCCCAAGGTGGAGGCGGGCGTCTCGCGGCTGCGCGCGCTCAACTCCCACGCGCGCGTGTCGGGAGAGGTCCGGCGGATCACGGACGCCGACGGGCTCGCCGCGCTCCTCGCGCCGCCCCGCCGTTACGACCTGCTGATCCTGGCCGCGGACCGCCCGGCCCACATCCGCCGCTGGGCGAACCGCGCGTGTCTGGACGCGGGGCTGCCGTGGGTGGACGGCGGCTACAGCGGGCCGCTGGTCACGGCCGGGGTCTTCCGGCCCGGGAGCGGGCCGTGCTGGCTGTGCGTGCACGACGGCGAGTACGAGTCGGCCGACCTCGGGCTGCCCGCGGGGGTCGCCGAGGAACGCGCCACGGCACACCTCCCGTGGAACCCGGTCAACGCGGTGACGGCCACGCTCTCCGGCGCCCTGATGACGCACGGCGCGCTGTCCCTCCTCACGGGCATCCCCGCCCTCCCCCCGGGCCTGCGCTACGGCTTCAACCTCTCCACCCCGGGCGACGAGGTCCTCCTCGACCTCCCCCGCCGCCCCTCCTGCCCAGCCTGCGCGGACACCCCGAAGTGACCGCCCACCCCCACGCCGCAGACAACGCCCCCCGGCCCTGCACCCCCGCGCTGTCCCGCCCCGCCCGGGGCCCGGGGTCGAAGCCCGGCTGCTCCGGCGGGTGGCGCACGCCGCACAATGCGCCGGCGCAGCGGACGCAGCGGTTGTGGCGCCGGCCGCCGCGCCCCGCGCCCGCTGTCCGGGCCACCCCGGCGGCAGGGGGTCTGGGGGCGGAGCCCCCAGGAGGTCTGGCGGCGGAGCCTTCACGGGGTCTGGCGGCGGAGCCTTCACAGGGCCTGGCGGTGGTGTCCTCACGGGGTCTGGTGGTGGTGTCCTGCGGTCGTCCTCCGTGCGACACCTCGCCCGTGGCGCTGCGGGGGTGTCAGTCGGCCGGCCGTGGCCCGGCTGTCCGGGCCATCCCGCCCACGGGGGATACGGGGGCGGAGCCTCCGGGTTCTCCTGTGTGGCGCAGCCATCGACTGCAGGTGCTGCGGTGGTGTCCGCCGACTGGCTCCGACCCGGCTCACTCAGTCATGCCACCCCCGGGTGGCCCGGGGACGGTGTCCCTGCGGGGTCTGGGGGCAGCGGTCCCAGGGCCCTCTCCGCGCCGTACCCCGCCCGTGGCGCCGTGGCGGGGTGAGCCAGTTCGCGCCGGCGCCCATCACTCAGGTGTCCCATTCCCCGGGGGCCCGGGGGCCGAGCCCCCGGCTGCCCGGTGTCCCGTGCCGGGGGCGTGGTGTCCGCCCGCCCGCCGCGGCCCTGCTCGCTCAGCCACCCCGCCCCCACGGGGCCCGGGGGCGGAGCCCCCGGATCGCCGGGGCGAGCCGCCGGAGGCGCCGTCCCCCCGGGGGATCGGGGTGGCCGCATGACGTCCGAGGCGTCCGGGGAGATCGCGATCCGGGCCGGGAGCCGGATCGCCCTGCATCGGCTTGAGGCGCGGCGCGACGGCGCGGAGTGGGTCGTCGGGCGGCTGGAGACCGGGGAGTTCGTCGCGTTGCCCGAGGTGGGGATGCGGGCCCTGCGGCTGCTGCGGGACGGGTGCAGCGTCGCGGGGGCGGGGGAGCGGTTGCGGGACGAGACCGGTGAGGACGTCGACGTCGCCGCGTTCGCCGGGGCCCTCGTCGAACGCGGCTTCGTCGAGCGGATCGACGACCGGACCGTCCCCCAGGCCGAGCCGCCCCGCCCCACACTGCCCCGGCTGCGCCCGCGGCACGTCCGCGGACTGCTGCACCCCGCCCTGCCCTGGCTGACCGCCGCCCTGGTCCTCGCCGCCTGCGTGACCCTCGCCGCGCGACCCGAGCTGCTGCCCGGCTACCGCGGCCTGCTGTGGAGCCCGCACGGCAGCGCCGTGGTCGCGCTCACCGCCGGCGCCGGCTGGACCCTGCTGCTGCTCCACGAGTTCGCCCATCTCGCGGTCGCCCGGGCCACCGGCGTACCCGGGCGGCTGCGCTTCGGCACCCGGCTGCAGTTCCTCGTCCTGCAGACGGACATCAGCGGCATCGAGCTGGCCCCCCGCAGACACCGCCTCACCGCCTATCTCGCCGGCATCGCCGTCAACCTCGCCGTCGCCGCCGCAGCCGTCCTCGCCCTGGCCGCGCTGCCCGGCGGCCCGGACACCGCCGCGCACCGGATGCTGACCGCGCTGATGCTGATCTCCCTGCTCCAGCTGCCGTTCCAGTGCATGGTCTTCACCCGCACCGACCTGTACTTCGTCCTCCAGGACCTCACCCGCTGCCACGACCTGTACGGCGACGGCCGCGCCTACGCCGCGTACCGCCTGCGCGCCCTGCGCCACCGGGTGCGCCCGCGCGGGCGCCCCGCACCGGCCGACCCCAGCGCGCCGCTGCCGCGCCGCGAGCGCCGCGCCGTGCGCCTGTACAGCGTGGTGCTCGTCGCCGGCACGGCCCTCTGCCTGACCGCCCTCGCGCTGATCACCCTGCCCGCGGAGTACACCCTGCTGGCGGAGGCCGCGGGCAGGCTGGGCCCGGGCGGCAGCACGGGCGACCGGCTCGACGGGGCGGCGGTCCTGGCCACCGTCGGCGGGGTGCACGCGCTGTGGGCGGTCACCTGGTGGCGGGGCCGGCGGCGCGGACGCCGTACCCCGCCGCCGTAGAATCGAGGTCACCATGGACCAGGCCGCCTACTTCGACCACGCAGCCACGACGCCGATGCTCCCCGAGGCGGTCGAGGCGATGACGGCGCAGCTCTCCGTCACCGGGAACGCCTCCGCCCTGCACTCCGCCGGCCGGCGCGCCCGCCGTACCGTCGAGGAGGGCCGGGAGCGGCTCGCCGCGGCGCTCGGCGCGCGGCCCAGCGAGGTGGTGTTCACCTCCGGCGGCACCGAGTCCGACAACCTCGCCGTCAAGGGCCTGTACTGGTCGCGCCGGGCCGAGGACGCCCGCCGTACCCGGCTGCTGGCCAGCCCCGTGGAGCACCACGCGGTCCTCGACGCCGTGCAGTGGCTCGCCGACCACGAGGGCGCGGTGGTCGACTGGCTGCCGGTCGACTCCTACGGCCGGGTGCGTCCGGACGCGCTGCGCGAGGCGATCGTGAGCGACCCCGACGACGTCGCGCTGGTCACCGTGATGTGGGCGAACAACGAGATCGGCACGGTCATGCCGGTCGCCGAACTGGCCGCCGTGGCCGCCGAGTACGGCATCCCCATGCACGCCGACGCGGTCCAGGCGGTCGGCCAGCTGGACGTCGCCTTCGACGCCTCGGGGCTGGCCGCGATGACGGTGTCCGGCCACAAGATCGGCGGCCCGTACGGCGTCGGCGCCCTGCTGCTGGGCCGCGACCGGGCGCCCGTACCGCTGGCGCACGGCGGCGGCCAGGAGCGCGACGTGCGCTCGGGCACGCTCGACGTACCGGCGATCGCCTCCTTCGCGGCCGCCGCCGACGTGGCCGTCTCCCGCCGCGGGGACTTCGCCCGCGAGGTCGGAGCGCTGCGCGACGCGCTGATCGAGGTCGTACGGACCACGGTCCCGGACGCCGTCCTCGGCGGCGACCCCGTCGACCGCCTCCCCGCCAACGCGCACTTCGCGTTCCCCGGCTGCGAGGGCGACTCGCTGCTCCTGCTGCTGGACGCGGCGGGCATCCAGTGCTCCACGGGTTCCGCCTGCACGGCGGGCGTCGCCCAGCCCTCCCACGTCCTCCTCGCCGCGGGCACGGACCCCGACCTGGCCCGCGGCACCCTGCGCTTCTCCCTGGGCCACACCTCCACGAAGGCGGAGGTCGACGCCCTGGCGGCGGCCCTGGGCCCGGCCGTGGAACGGGCCCGGGCGGCGGGACTGACGTAACCCCCGCGGGAGTGCCGCAACCGGCGGGACTGACGTAACCCCGCGGGAATGCCGTAACCCCGCGAGACCGACGCAACCCCCGCACGCTTCACGGAACCACCCACCGGACGATCGCGTTCATCAGGTCATGGACAGCGAACCGGGGGGTGCCCGGTCGGGGCGCAGGGCCCTGATCATCGGCGGGGCCGGCGCGGCCGCGGTGCTCGCGCTCGCGCAGAAGGACGCCATCGCGCGCTGGTGGTGGCGCGTGCCCGGCAACGACAAGCCGCGCCGGCCCGGCGAGCTCGACTACGCCACCGCCCAGTGGACGGGCGCCGACGACGCGAACTGGCGGCGGGCGGACCGGCCCGCGGACTACCGCATCGACCGCGTCGTGATCCACGTCACCCAGGCGGACTGGGCGACCACCCTCAGGATCTTCCGCGACCCCGGCCACCGGGCCGCCACGCACTACGTCGTCCGCTCCCGCGACGGCCACGTCGAGCAGATGGTCCGCGAACTGGACGTGGCGTACCACGCGGGCAACCGCGCGTGGAACGAGCGCAGCGTCGGCATCGAGCACGAGGGCTTCGTCGACCAGCCGAAGTGGTTCACGGCGAAGATGTACGCCGCCTCCGCCCGGCTCACGGCCGACATCTGCCGCCGCCACCGCATCCCCGTCGACCGCGAGCACATAGTCGGCCATGTGGAGGTCCCCGGCACGGACCACACCGACCCGGGGCCGCTGTGGGACTGGGACCGGTACATGAAGCTGGTGCGGACGGCGGCGGGGGCCGCCTGAGCACGGGCCGCTCCGCCGGGCCCGTACCCTGTAAGGGTTATGTCTGAGACCGCCGCGCGCCCCCTGAAGGTCCTCGCCGCCATGTCCGGCGGTGTCGACTCCGCCGTCGCCGCCGCCCGCGCCGCCGAGGCGGGGCACGACGTCACCGGCGTCCACCTCGCCCTGTCCGCGAACCCGAAGTCCTTCCGGACCGGCGCCCGCGGCTGCTGCACCATCGAGGACTCCCACGATGCCCGCCGCGCCGCGGACGTCATCGGCATCCCGTTCTACGTCTGGGACCTCGCCGAGCGCTTCCGCGAGGACGTGGTGGAGGACTTCGTCGCCGAGTACGCCGCGGGCCGCACCCCGAACCCCTGTCTGCGCTGCAACGAGAAGATCAAGTTCGCCGCGCTGCTGGACAAGGCCCTGGCGCTGGGCTTCGACGCGGTCTGCACCGGCCACTACGCCAAGGTCGTCACGCACGGGGACGGCACCCGCGAGCTGCACCGCGCCGCCGACATGGCCAAGGACCAGTCCTACGTCCTCGGCGTCCTCGACGACCGCCAGCTCGCGCACGCGATGTTCCCGCTCGGCGACACCGAGACGACCAAGGAGCAGATCCGCGCGGAGGCCGCGGCCCGCGGCCTGTTCGTCGCCAAGAAGCCCGACAGCCACGACATCTGCTTCATCGCCGACGGCGACACCCAGGGCTTCCTGGCGAAGCGCCTCGGCACCGCCGAGGGCGACATCGTCGACGAGGACGGCACCAGGCTGGGCACCCACACCGGCGCGTACGGCTACACCATCGGCCAGCGCAAGGGCCTGCGGCTGGGCAACCCGGCGGGCGACGGCAAGCCCCGCTACGTGCTGGACATCTCCCCGGTGGACAACACCGTCACCGTCGGCCCGGCCGCCGCACTCGACGTCGTCGCCCTCACCGCGATCAAGCCCCGCTGGTGCGGCACGCCCCCGGCCGGCCCCGGCGCGTACACCGCGCAGCTGCGCGCGCACGGCGGCGAGACGCCCGTGACCGCCGAGCCCGTCTCCGCGGACGAGCTGCGCGTCGCCTTCGCCGAGCCGGTGCGCGGCGTGGCCCCGGGCCAGGCGGTCGTGCTGTACGACGGCACGCGCGTCGTCGGCTCCGCGACGATCTCCGCCACGGTCCGCGCGACCGCCGCCGCGAGCTGAGCGCCCCGCAGGTCAACACCCCTGCCGCGGCGGGGAGGTTGACGGAGGCCGCCGTTCCGTCAAGCCGCCGTGTCGGCTAGGCTGCGCTGGCCAGGGCGTGCCGCGGCGTCGCGCCGCCCCCAGCCGAGGAGGCCGTGTTGACCGACCCGCAGCCGGAGCGTCCCGTCATCGACGTCACGCGGCCCAGCATCGCCCGCGTCTACGACGCCCTGCTCGGCGGCAAGGACAACTACCCGGTGGACCGCGAGGTCGCCGAACGGATCCGCACCACGATGCCCGCGATCCGCGCGCAGTCCAACCGCGAGTTCCTCGGCCGCGTCGTACGCTTCCTCGCCGCCGACGCCGGCATCCGGCAGTTCGTCGACCTCGGCGCCGGCCTGCCCACGATGGAGAACACGCACCAGGTCGCCCAGCGCCACCAGCCCGGCGCGGGCGTGGTGTATGTCGACAACGACCCCGTCGTCCTCGCGCACGGCGACGCACTGCTGGTGGAGAACGACCGCACCGCGGTGATCACCGCCGACCTGCGCGATCCGGAGCGCGTCCTGAACCACCCCGAGACCCGCCGCCTGATCGACTTCGACGAGCCCGTCGCCGTCCTCCTCGTCGGCATCCTCCACCACTTCGCCGACGAGGAGAACATCAAGGGCGTCGTGGACGCGTACATGGCCGCCGTACCGTCCGGCAGCCATCTGGTGATCTCCCACTTCTGGGACTCGGGCGAGGAGGCCCGCACCCTGGAGAAGACGTTCCTGCGCTTCCTCGGCTCGGGCCGCTTCCGCACGCAGGAGGAGATCGAGGCGTACTTCGACGGCCTGGAACTCCTCGAACCGGGCGTCGTCCCGCTCACCCGCTGGCGCCCCGAGGGCCCCGCCGTGGTGCCGGGCGGTCAGCCGGTGACGACGCGGCTGATGGTCGCGGGGGTGGCCCGCAAGCCGTGACGCCCGGGGGTCAGCCGACGACCTCGGTGTCGTAGAAGCAGAAGAGCCCCTTGATCGCGGCGACCTCGTCCTTCGGCTCCAGATAGGCCCAGACCAGGTCCTTCGCCCCCGGCACCGACCAGTACGACGCGTCGCCCTTGAAGGGGCAGTACGTACTGCTGTCGCTCGGTTCGAGCAGCTCCGTGCGGACGTCGTCGGCGGGCAGGTAGTACCGGTCCGGACAGCCGGTCTCGCGCAGCAGGAGCGGCCGGCGGCTCTCCGCGAGCACGGTGCCGTCGCGTACGACGCGGACGTGGACCGTGCTCTCGTCGATGGTGATCGTGTGGGTACCCATACCCGGTACAGCACCGTGCCCGCCCGCGCGATTCCCCGCATACGGTGTACGCCATGACTGCATCTGTCGGGGGACGACCCCCGAACCCCCGGAGGGTCTGCGTCTTCCTCTCCGCCGCCGACCTGGACGCCCGTTACACCGTCCCCGCCCGCGAGTTCGCGACGCTGCTCGGCAAGCGCGGCCACACGCTGGTCTGGGGCGCGTCCGACGTGGGCCTGATGAAAGTCGTCGCCGACGGGGTCCAGGAGGCCGGCGGCCGGCTGGTCGGCGTCTCGGTGACGTTCCTGGCGGACAAGGCCCGCGCCGGCTGCGACGAGCTGGTCATCGCCCGCGACCTCGCGGAACGCAAGGCCGAACTCCTCGCCCGCGCGGACGCGGTGGTCATCATGGTGGGCGGCACGGGCACGCTGGATGAGGCCACGGAGATCCTGGAACTGAAGAAGCACGGCCTGCACGACAAGCCGGTGGTCCTGCTGAACTCAGCGGGCTTCTACGACGGCCTGGAACAACAGTTCCGCCGCATGGACGCCGAGGGCTTCCTCCCCCTCCCCCTGAACAACCTCATGCGCTTCGCCCAGACCCCGACGGAGGCACTGGAGTACCTCGAAGGAGAGACAGACCCCACCGGCTGACGCGGGCCCGTACCTCCTCCCGCCCGACGGCAAGGGGGCGAGGGGTCGCACCCCGCCTGTCCGACGGCAAGGGATGAGGGGTCGCACCTCAGCCCGTCCGGCGTTTGAGGACTTCGGCGAAGCCGAAGCGCGCCGCAGGCGCCGACGGAACGCGACAAGAAGCCCGTCCGGCGTTTGAGGACTTCGGCGAAGCCGAAGCGCGCCGCAGGCGCCGACGGAACGCCACATGAAGCCCGTCCGGCGTTTGAGGACGAGGCGCGCAGCGCCGACAAACCAGCAACCAGGCATCACGGCGAAGGCACCGAACCCAGCCCGTCCGGCGCTTGAGGACGAGCGCCGCAGGCGCGACGGGGGCCCGGGGGCGAAGCCCCCGCAGCGGTACGCGACCACACCCCCGTGACAGGATGACCGCATGGCGACACACCTGATCACCGGCGCAAGCAGCGGCATCGGCGCAGCCGTGACCCGCCGCCTCCACACCCGAGGCGACACCCTGTGGCTGCTGGCCCGCAACGCCGGCCGCGCCAGGGAACTGGCCGCCGAGTACCCCGGCGCACACACGCTCGTCGGCGACCTCGCGGACCCGGGCCGCCTCTCCTGGGCGTTCGGCCACCAGTCCCCGCCCCAGGAGCTGGACTCCCTGCTCCACATCGCGGGCGTCGTCGAACTCGGCCCGATCGGCGACCTCACGCCCAAGATCTGGAACGAGCAGCTCGCCGCCAACCTCGTCGGCCCCGCGGAGCTGACCCGCCTGCTGCTGCCGCAGCTGCGCCTCGCCCGCGGCCACGTCGTCTTCGTCAACTCCGGCGCCGGCCTCAACGCCCACGCCCAGTGGGGCGCGTACGCCGCCAGCAAGCACGGCCTGAAGGCCCTCGCCGACTCCCTGCGCTGGGAGGAGAAGCCGAACGGCCTGCGGGTCACGACCGTCTACCCGGGCCGTACCGCGACCCCGATGCAGGAGAAGGTCCACCGCCAGGAGGGCAAGGAGTACGACCCGGCCCTGTGGATCGACCCGGAGTCCGTGGCGCAGACGATCCTGCTGACGCTCGACCTCCCGCGGGACGCGGAGATCCAGGACGTGACGGTACGCCCGGGGTCGTGACCGGCGGTCGACGACCGACCGACCGCCCCGGCCCGCCCCGGCCCGCGCCGCGCGGCTCAGCGCGGCTCAGTGCGCGACCACGAGCCGCCCCGTGACCGCCCGGAACTCCCCACCGCCGTCCCGCCGCATGACGACCGCCCCGTCCCTCACCTGGACGACGTCCAGCGTCCCCGCCTCCCCCTCGGCGGGGACGTCGGGCAGGGCCAGCTCGTGCAGGAGCTTCCCGCTCCCGGCGTCGAGCACCCGCAGCACGTTGGGCCCGGCCTTCGCGCGCTCCGGCTGCTGTACGACGTAGACCCGACCCTCCACCAGCAGCGGCACCCCGAACCGCGTGCCCCTGGCAGGGGCCTTGACCCACCGGCTGCCCCTCGTCCCGAGATCGGCGACCATGTCGAGGCGCGCGGGGAGGACGGACCGGTCGGTGGTGAGCAGATCACCGCTCACGTCCCGCAGCGTGTGCTCGTCCGCCACGTCGATCTCCTTGACGGAGGGCCGCCCCTTGCCTCCGTACTCGACGACCGCGCCGCGCCCGCGTCCGGCCCAGGACAGGGTGACGAGCCGATGGGAGTCGACCTGCAGCACCGGCGAGTCGCCCATGGGCAGCCGCCACCGCTCCGTGCCGCTGCCCGCGTCGAGGGCGGCCAGCTGCACGGGGTGGTCCGTGGCGGCGGGGCACCGCTCGCGGACGGTGTACACACCCGGGTCGGCCCCGGAGCGCAGCGCGTGCAACTGGCCGGAGTCCAGCCGGCACGCGGCGGGCGGCGTGTGCCGCCACAGCCGGTGCCCGTCGTCCCCGTCGTACGCGGTGATCCCCTCGCCGTCGGCCGCGAGCACGGTGCCGCGTCCCTCCACCGCGGTGAGTTCGCCGACCGCCCCGCCGGCCGGCTCGGTGCCCTCCGCGTGCCACCGGGCTTCGCCCGACTCCGGGTCCAGGGCGACGACCAGCCCGTCCTCCCACCACAGCGCGAGCAGCCGGGTGCTGCCGGCCGGCCGGTCACCGAAGCCGTTGCCGAGGGCGACCTCGGCGAGGCCGACGCCTTCGCGGCGGTACGTCCAGTAGGTGTCGCCGGTACGCAGCGACCGGGCGCTGACGCCGTCGCGCCCGGGGAGCGGATCGACGCTGAGCCCGCCCAGAACGCCGTAACTCTCACCGTCCCGCAACTCGGCCCCGGCGGGCCGCGCGGGGGCACCCTTGCCGAAGCCGGCGGGGTAGGACCCGTGCGGTCCGTCGGTCTGCTCGCCGTACTGATCGCGGAAGGCGTAGAACCCCCAGGCGGCGAGCACGACGGCGGCAACGGCCACGGCTATGACGACGACGCGCGGCCGCCCTCGCTCCCGGAGCAGGGCGGCCAGACGCAGCGACACGGACATGACGTCTCCTAGCTTCCTACTGACGCGTAACCGCACACCCTAACGGCTCCACCCACGCGCCCCCCGGCCCACTGACCGGCCGCAACGCGGCGGCCGCCGCGGTGTGGTACCGGGGGCGTCCCGGCCATCACCCTGTGCCTGCCCGGCACTGCCGTCCCGGGGGGCGCCGCCCCTGCGGGACCGCTGCACCCGCCCGTGCCGCCCCTCGGCGGCCCGACCGCCCGCAGCACGCGCGCACACGCTCGCGCCGCGCGACCGCACGGCCGTGGGTCGTGCGAGGCAACCCGGCCCAGACAAGGACGAAGGACGCACCCCAGCCCGTCCGGCGTTTGTGGCTGAGCTGCACGTCGAGTTGGTCGCCGCCGACCGCAAGGTCTGGTCGGGCGAGGCAACCCGGGTCGTGGCGCGCACCTCGTCCGGCGACAT
>NZ_JBFAXR010000142.1:0-20361 GCF_040680895.1 Streptomyces sp. NPDC051940
TGGCATCGGATTGTGCGGTGAGCGTTGCCGGGTCCTCTTTCGTTCGGTGCGGGAAACGTCGGCGGGTGGTTGCGGTCGTGCGGTCTGGTTGCGTTGTCTTGGGTGCCGGAAACGTCGTGGCGGGCTACGGCGAGGGTGGGGGGCGGGGTCGGGTGGGGCTGCCGGGCGGGGGTTTCCGCGTGGTCGCCTTGGGCGGCGGGCGGGTGTAGCTGAGCGCGGGTGGCATTGCCGGGCGCGGGTTCTCGCGTGGTCGTGAGCGGTCCAGGGCGTGACCGGGTGGTGTGGCGCTGCCGGGCGCGGGTCCTCGCGTGGTCGCCCCGGGCGGGCCCGGCCACCCGAGGTGCGACGGCGGCCCGAACGCCACCAGCCGCCCACCTGCGCCGCACCCACCACCGTCAGCACCCGGCAGCGCAGCCGGGTGCACCGCCCGACCCGCCCGTCCCCGGCCCACCCCGCCACCGGCCAGCCCCTTACGTCACCGCCCCGCCCCGCAACACGCAGCCAGCCCCGGGCCGAAGGCCCGACCCGCGCGCCAGCGCGGGTGCCCACCCACGCCCCCCACACCCGGCAGCGCAACCGTCACTACAGCGAAACCCAGCCCGCCCACCCACACCACAGGCACCCGGCAGCGCACACCGCCAGTCCAGCGCAGCCCGCCCCGCACCGGCACCCACCCGCTCACCCCACCCACCCCCCATCAGCCCCCCAGCACCGCCACCTGCTCCCCCCGGAACTCCACCCCCACCACCGCCCCCACCTCCGGCGCCTCCGCCAGCCCGCAGGACGCCTCCAGCTCCGGGGCGTCCGTGGGGCGCAGCCGCAGCAGCACGTGGTCACCGCGGAACGTCCGTCCCAGTACCTCGCAGCGCAGGCCGTGCGGCGCGAGGCGCACGCCCGCCGGGCGGATCAGGATCGTGCGCGGGCCCTGTGCCGACCCCGGCGGCACCGGGACCTTCCCCCACGGCGTGTCCGCCGCCTCGCCGTGCACCGTCGCCGACGCCACGTTCGCGAAGCCCAGGAAGCGCGCCACGAACGCCGACGCCGGGCGCTCCCAGACCTCCACCGGCGTGCCCGACTGGGCGATGCGCCCCTCGCGCATCACCACCACCCGGTCGGCCAGCGCGAACGCCTCGCCCTGGTCGTGCGTGACCGCGAGGACCGTCGTACCCAACCCGTGGAAGAGTTCACGGAGTTCGACGACGAGGCGCTCGCGGAGCGAGCGGTCCAGCTGACCGAGCGGCTCGTCCAGCATCAGCAGCCGCGGCTCCGGCGCCAGCGCCCGCGCCAGCGCGACGCGCTGCTGCTCGCCGCCGGACAGCGTCGACACCGACCGCCGCCCCGCGCCGGGCAGGCCGACGAGGTCGAGCAGCCCGGCGGTCCGCCGCGCGGCCTCGTCCCGCCCGACGCCGTGCATGCGCAGGCCGAAGGCCACGTTCCCGGCGACGTCCCGCTGCGGGAACAGCTGCTGGTCCTGGAACATCAGGCCCACACCCCGCCGGTGCACCGGCACCCCGGTGAGATCGCGCCCGGCGAGCGACACCCGCCCGGTGTCCGCCGGCTGCAGACCGGCGACGACCCGCAGCAGCGTCGACTTCCCGCTGCCGCTCGGCCCGAGCACGCACACCGTCTCGTGCTCGGCGACGGTCAGCGACACGTCGTCGAGGGCCGTCCGGTCGCCGAAACGGACGGTGACACTGTCCAGCCGCAGCATCTAGAACTCTCCCGATCGGTCGTCGCCCCGCAGGCGTTCGAGGAGGATCAGAGCGGCCGCGCACACCAGCATCAGGATCGTGCTGAGCGCCATCGCCTGCCCGTAGTTGTACTCACCGGCCCGTCCCAGCAGCCGCGCCACCGCGACGGGCAGCGTCGGGTTGTCGGCGCGCGCGATGAAGACCGTCGCCCCGAACTCCCCCAGCGACACGGCGAACGCGAACCCCGCCGCGACCAGCAGCGCCCGCCGTACGAGCGGGAAGTCGACCTCCCGCCACACTCGCCAGGGCGACGCCCCGAGCACCGCCGCCGCCTCGCGCAGCCGGTCGTCCACCGCCCGCAGCACGGGAAGCATCGTCCGTACGACGAAAGGGACACCGACAAGCGCCTGCGCGAGCGGCACCAGGATCCACGCCGACCGCAGGTCCAGCGGCGGTTCGTCGAGGGAGATCAGAAAACCGAAGCCGACGGTGACCGCGGAAGTGCCCAGCGGCAGCATCAGCATGGCGTCGAAACCGCGCACGAACCGTCCCGCCCTCCGGCTGACGGCAGCGGCGGCCAGTCCCCCGACGACGAGGGCGATAACGGTGGCCACCGCGGCGTACGAGAGGGAGTTGCCGATGGCCTCCAGCGGAGGGACGGCGAAGGTGCCGTCGGAGGTCTGCAGCCGCTCGTAGAAGCCGAAGCCGTATCCGCCGGGGGTGGAGAAGGAGCGCTCGACGAGCACGGCGAGGGGCAGCACTATCAGCACCGCCACGACCGCGAGCACCGCTCCCAGCAGCGTCCACTCCCCCGCCCCGCGCGGGCGGCGGGCGGTGCCGGCCGGCGCGACGAGCTTCAGCGCCGTCTCGCGCCGCCGCACGGTCCACGCGTGCACCGCGAGGATCCCCGCCACGGCGGCGAACTGGACGAGCGTCAGCACGGCGGCCGTCGGCAGGTCGAGGAAGTCGGCGGTCTGCCGGTAGATCTCGACCTCCAGCGTGGCGTAGTACGGCCCGCCGAGGATCTGGATCACGCCGAAGGAGGTGAAGGTGAAGAGGAAGACCATCAGCGCGGCGGCCGCCACCGACGGCCCGAGGGCGGGCAGCGTCACCCGCCGCCACGCCGCGAGACGGCCGGCGCCCAGCACCCGTGCGGCCTCCTCCTGGCGCGGGTCGAGCTGCGACCACAGGCCGCCGACGGTCCGTACGACCACGGCGTAGTTGAAGAAGACGTGCGCGAGCAGGATCGCCCACACCGTGGTGTCCAGGCGTACGCCCCACGTGTCGTCCAGCAGCCCGCCGCGTCCGAGCAGGGCCAGGAAGGCGGAGCCCACCACGACGGTCGGCAGGACGAACGGGACGGTCACCACGGCCCGCAGGAACTCCTTGCCCGGGAAGTCGAAGCGGGCGAAGACGTACGCGCCGGGCAGCGCGATCAGCAGCGTGAGGACGGTGGACGCGGCGGCCTGCCAGACGGTGAACCACAGCACCTCCCGGATCCCGGGATCCCCGAGGACCTCCGCGAACCGCCCGAACTGCCACTCCCCGCCCTCGCGCAGCCCGCGCCCCACGATGGCGGCCACCGGATAGACGAAGAACAGCGCGAAGAACGCGGCCGGCACGGCGATCAGGCCGAGCCGTACCGCGCTCCCGCGCGCGTGCCGTAGCACCGCGGGCCGCGTCACCTCACGACGAGCGACGTCCACGTCTTGATCCACTGCTCCCGGTTCTCGTCGATCTTCGCCGGTTCCAGTCCGAGCGGGTCGACCGTGGTGCCGTACTTGGTGAAGAGCTCGGGCAGCCGCGCGTCCTCCCGTACGGGGTAGACGAACATGTTCAGCGGCATGTCCTCCTGGAAGGTCTTGCCGAGCATGAAGTCGATCAGCTTCTTCCCGCCGTCCTCGTTCTTCGCCCCCTTCAGCAGACCCGCGAACTCGATCTGCCGGAAGCAGGTGCCCGTCGACACGCCGGTGGGCGCCTGCTTCGGGGCCGGCTTCACGTCGAGCACCCCGGCCGGCGGGCTGGAGGCGTACGAGACGACCAGCGGCTTGTCGCCCTTGCCGGCGCCCGAGAAGCGCTCGAAGTACGCCTGCTCCCAGCCGTCGACGACCTCGACGCCGTTGTCCTTGAGCTGCTTCCAGTAGCCCTCCCAGCCGTCGTCGCCGTACTCGGCGATGGTGCCGAGGACGAAGCCGAGGCCCGGGGAGGAGGTGGCGGCGTTCTCGGTGACCAGGAGGTTCTTGTACTCGGGCTTCACCAGGTCGGCGAAGGTCTTGGGCGGCTCGAGCTTCTTGTCGGCGAAGTACTTGCGGTCGTAGTTGACGCAGATGCTGCCGTAGTCGATCGGCGTGACCCGGTGCTCGCCGCTGTCGAGCTGCAGGTCCTTCGGGACGGACCCCAGGTCCTTCGCCTTGTACGACGTGAAGATCCCGTTGTCGAGGCCGCGGGAGAGCAGGGTGTTGTCGATGCCGAAGAAGACGTCACCCTGCGGGTTGTCCTTGGACAGGATCGCCTGGTTGACGGCGGAGCCGGCGTCCTTGCCCTTGAGTACCTTGACCTTGAGTCCGGTCTGCTGCTCGAACTCCTTCAGCACGCTTGCGGAGGCCGCGAAGGAGTCGTGGGTGACGAGCGTGACGGTCTTCGGCGAGCCGCCGCCCGCGTCCCCGCCGGAGTCGTCGCCGCAGGCGGCGAGGGCGGTGGCGCCCAGCGCCACGGCCAGGGCGGTCGCGGCGGCGCGCCGCGGGCGGATCCTGCCATTCATCGGCTTCATCGGGCTGCTTTCCTGAACGGGCAGGGCATGGCAGCACGAAGCGAGAGTCGGCCGAACTTCCTACCCAGAATTACCTGGGCGAGGTTCGAGGGTCTGCGGCCTGTGCCCGTGGTGGACGGTGCCGCACTCTCAGCGCTGCGAGCGCTCCCCTGTCGGTTTGTACGAATGAACGATAGCAGCGTGCAGGGGCGGCGGAGTCCGGCCGGACCCGGGCCTGCTTCGCGGCCCGTTCTCCGGCCTGTCCCCCGGCCTACTTCTCCGCTGCGGCGAGCTGCCCGCAGGCGCCCTCGATCTCCTGACCGCGGGTGTCGCGGACCGTGACGGGAACACCGTGGGCCTCCAGGGCCGCGACGAACGCGCGCTCGTCCTCCGGCCGCGAGGCCGTCCACTTCGACCCGGGCGTCGGGTTCAGCGGGATCAGGTTCACGTGGACGCGGTTGCCCTTGAGGAGGCGGCCCAGCAGGTCCGCCCGCCATGCCTGGTCGTTGATGTCCCGGATCAGGGCGTACTCGATGGACACGCGACGCCCGGACTGCTCGGCGTAGCCCCACGCGGCGTCGAGCACCTCGCGGACCTTCCACCGGGTGTTCACGGGCACCAGCTCGTCGCGGAGCTCGTCGTCGGGTGCGTGCAGCGACACGGCGAGGCGGCACTTGAGGCCCTCGTCGGCGAGCCGGTTGATGGCGGGCACGAGGCCGACGGTCGACACGGTGATGCCGCGCTGCGAGAGCCCGAGCCCGTCCGGCTCGGGGTCGGTGAGGCGGCGGATGGCGCCGAGCACGCGGTTGTAGTTGGCGAGGGGCTCGCCCATGCCCATGAACACGATGTTCGACAGCCGCGCCGGCCCGCCGGGCACCTCGCCGTCGCGCAGGGCGCGCATGCCCTCGACGATCTGGTGCACGATCTCCGCGGTCGACAGGTTCCGGGTGAGCCCCGCCTGCCCGGTCGCGCAGAAGGGGCAGTTCATCCCGCACCCGGCCTGCGAGCTGATGCACATGGTGACCCGGTCGGGATACCGCATCAGCACGGACTCGACGAGCGTCCCGTCGAACAGCCGCCACAGCGTCTTGCGCGTCGTGTCGTCGTCACACGACAGATGCCGCACGACGCTCATCAGCTCGGGCATCAGCGCGTCGCGCAGCCCCTCCCGCGCGCCGGCCGGGATATCGGTCCAGTCGGCGGGATCGCTGGTGTACCGCGCGAAGTAGTGCTGCGACAGCTGCTTGGCCCGGAACGGCTTCTCCCCCAGGGCGGCCACAGCCTCCTTACGCTCCGCAGGCGTGAGGTCGGCAAGGTGCCGCGGCGGCTTCTTGACCCCGCGGGGGGCGACGAAAGTGAGTTCTCCGGGTTTAGGCATAGCCCTACCAGTGTCGCAGATCGGGAGCCGTGACCCGCACCGCGCACAGGGCCCGTGGAATCACCCGCCGCCGTCGGGCCCTGACGCTCCGTGGCACATCAGGCGGCCTTCCGACGCGGGGTGCAGCATGGAAGTACCGGCCATCAGGAGGTGCGTGATCATGACGGAGTTCATGGACGTTCACCACGGGATGAAGGGGATCACGGACGCTCAACTGCAGGAGGCACACCGCGCGGACCTGGCCATCCAGGCCGACGAGGGAGTGCAGTTCAAGCAGGCCTGGGCAGACCCCGAGTCCGGAGTGGTCTACTGCCTTTCGGAGGCACCGTCGGCGGAGGCGGTACAGCGCATTCACGCCCGCACCGGCCACCCGACGGACGAGATCCACCCAGTGCCGCTCTCGGCCTGACCCCTGCCCAGCGCGGGGAAGGGTGCGACGAGCGCCGCTCGCCCGCGCCGGGCCCATCCCGCACCGCGAGGGGCGGGCTCAGTTCACGCTCTGCCGCGGGCCGCTCAGTTCATCCCCACGAACGCCACCAGCAGCAGCCACACCACCGGCGCCGTCGGCAGCAGGGAGTCCAGGCGGTCCATGATGCCGCCGTGGCCGGGCAGCAGCGTGCCCATGTCCTTGATGCCCAGGTCCCGCTTGATCATCGACTCGCCGAGGTCGCCCAGCGTGGCGCTCGCGGCGACGGCGAGCCCGAGCACTAGACCCTGCCACCACCGGCCGTCGTCGATCAGGAACTGCATGCACAGCGCGCCGGCCACCATCGCGAAGGCCGCCGCGCCGACCAGGCCCTCGCGGGTCTTCCCGGGGCTGATCCGCGGCGCGAGCTTGTGCTTGCCGAACTTGTACCCCACGGCGTACGCGCCGGTGTCGCTCACGACGGTGAGGATCAGGAACGTGAGCACCCGCCACGGTCCGTCCGCGTCCGCCGCCAGCATCATCACCACGAACGTGGCGAGGAAGGGCACGTAGAACGCGGCGAAGACGCCGGCGGTCACGTCCCGCAGATAGTCCTCCGGCGGCTCCGTCATCCGCCAGACCAGCACCGCGAGCGCCGTGAGGGCCATCGCGACCCACGCGCCCTCCGCACCGCGGGCGTACCCGGCGACGACCATGGCGACGCCGCCGACGGCGAGCGGGATCAGCGGGGCCTTGACGCCCTTCTGCTCCGACAGCCGGGAGGTGAGCTCCCACAGACCGACGACCACGGCCGCGGCCACGACGCCCACGAAGACGACCTTGTAGACGAAGAGCGAGGCGATGATCACCGCGCCCAGCCCGAGGCCGACGCCGACGGCCGCGCCGAGGTCCCGGCCGCCGCGCTGGCGCCTCTGCGGCTCGGGCCGCGGCTCGGCCGGTCCCGCCGGCTCGGCCGGCCGTGCGCCCTGCGGACCGCTCACCGGCGGCTCCTCGGGCGGGACGCCGGGCACCATGGGCATGGGCTGAGTCTGCGCCGGATCGGCACCGACCGGCCCGGGACCCGCCGGAGCGGGCCCCTGTCCGTTCGGCCCCCAGTAACCGGGGCTGTTCGGGGCGCCCCAGGAGGAATCATTCACTGCTGAGGTGTCCCTCGAGTAGCTGTACCGGTTGATGGAGTGGGTCGTCGTGCGGGAGCCCCGCCGTAGCGCGGAGGCGGGCGCCCCCGCGCGGGCGACAGGAGGCCTCAGACCTCCGATCGCGGGCGGCAGAAGGCCGTCAGACCAGTCGCGAGCGACAGGAGGCCAGACCTCCGGTCGCGGGCGACAGAAGGCCGTCAGACCTCCAGCAGCTCCGCTTCCTTGTGCTTGAGCAGCTCGTCGACCTGCGCCACGTACTTGTGGGTGGTGTCCTCGAGCTCCTTCTCGGCGCGGCGGCCCTCGTCCTCGCCGACCTCGCCGTCCTTGATCAGCTTGTCGATGGTCTCCTTGGCCTTACGGCGTACGGAGCGGATCGACACCCGGGAGTCCTCGGCCTTGCCGCGCGCGACCTTGATGTACTCCTTGCGGCGCTCCTCCGTCAGCTGCGGGAAGGTCACCCGGATGATGCTGCCGTCGTTCGACGGGTTGACGCCGAGGTCCGAATCCCGGATCGCCTGCTCGATGTTGCGCAGGGCGCTCTTGTCGAACGGGGTCACCACGGCCATCCGCGGCTCCGGCACCGAGAACGACGCCAGCTGGTTGATGGGCGTCGGGGCGCCGTAGTAGTCGGCGACGATCTTGTTGAACATCGCCGGGTGGGCACGGCCGGTGCGAATGGCGGCGAAGTCCTCCTTCGCGACCACGACGGCCTTCTCCATCTTCTCCTCGGCCTCGAGGAGGGTCTCTTCGATCACCATTGGCTCCTGGTCTCGTCAGTGAGCGGGACTGCCGCCGCTCCCGCACGCGTCTCCCCTGCACGGTGTCCGACCGGCAGGCGGTTGTCCATCCCTCGCGGTGATGGCCATCCCTCTCAGGTGAGGGCGTCACCTCACCGGGGAGGGCTTCAGCCCCGTGTGCTGTGGTCGCTCACCAGCGTGCCGATCTTCTCACCCTTCACGGCGCGGGCGATATTGCCCTCCGCGAGCAGCTCGAAGACAAGGATCGGCAGCTTGTTGTCCCGGCACAGGGTGATGGCGGTGGCATCGGCCACCTTGAGGTCCCGGGTGATGACCTCGCTGTACTCCAGCGCGTCGAACCGCACCGCGTCGCGGTTGGTGCGCGGGTCGGAGTCGTACACCCCGTCCACGCCGTTCTTGCCCATGAGCAGCATCTCCGCGTCGATCTCCAGCGCGCGCTGGGCGGCGGTGGTGTCGGTGGAGAAGTACGGCATGCCCATACCGGCGCCGAAGATCACGACGCGGCCCTTCTGCAGATGCCGTACGGCGCGCAGCGGGATGTAGGGCTCGGCGACCTGGCCCATGGTGATGGCGGTCTGCACGCGCGAGTCGGTGCCCTCCTTCTCCAGGAAGTCCTGGAGGGCCAGGCAGTTCATCACGGTGCCGAGCATGCCCATGTAGTCGGAGCGGGCCCGGTCCATACCGCGCTGCTGCAGCTCGGCGCCGCGGAAGAAGTTGCCGCCGCCGATGACCACGGCGATCTCGGCGCCGTCGCGGACCACCGCCGCGATCTCGCGGGCGACCTTGTGCACGACGTCGGGGTCCACCCCGAGGCCGGTACCGCCGGAGAACGCCTCGCCGGAGAGCTTCAGCAGGAAGCGCCGGGGCTTGGTCCTCTCGGGGTGGCTGTGGTCCGCTCCGTCATTCATCTGGGTCTCCTCGTACACAAACCGAGAAGGCCATTGCCGCGGGGTCTTCGGTGTTTCGAATCCCGGACTCGGCAATGGCCTCCTCGTCGATCGGTCGCCGTCGTCTCCGCTTTCCCGGGTTCGAACCCTAGCGGGACGGACGGCCTTCCGCAGTTACGCTCAGGCGCCGACGCGGATGCGCGAGAAGCGCTGCAGCGTCACGCCGGCCTCGTCCAGTACCTTCTGGACGGTCTTCTTGTTGTCGTGCGCGAACGCCTGCTCGAGGACGACGTTCTCCTTGAAGAAGCCGTTGACGCGACCCTCGACGATGCGCGGCAGGGCGGCCTCCGGCTTGCCCTCCTCGCGGGAGGTGGCCTCGGCCACGCGGCGCTCGTTCTCGACGGTCTCGGCCGGGACGTCCTCACGGGTGAGGTACTTCGGCGCGAAGGCGGCGATGTGCTGCGCGACGGACTTGGCGACCTCGGCGTTCGGCTTGTCCAGCTGGACCAGCACGCCGACCTGCGGCGGCAGGTCCGGGGAGGTGCGGTGCATGTACGCGGCGACGTAACCGTCGGTGAACTGCGCGAAGCGGTCCAGGACGATCTTCTCGCCGAGGTTGGCGTTGGCCTCGTCGACGTACGCCTGCACGGTCTTGCCGGCCTCGATCTCGGAGGCGAGCAGCGCCTCGAGGTCGGCGGGGGAGGTCTTCGCGACGTGGACGGCGAGGGCCTCGGCGACGGAGACGAACTTGTCGCCCTTGGCGACGAAGTCGGTCTCGCACTTCAGCTCGACCAGCACACCGGTGGTGTTGTCGTCGGCGATGAGGGAGACGACGGCGCCGTTGGAGGCGTCGCGGCCCTCACGCTTGGCGACACCCTTCTGGCCCTTGACGCGGAGGAGCTCGACGGCCTTCTCGACGTCGCCCTCGGCCTCGTCCAGCGCCTTCTTGCAGTCCATCATGCCGGCGCCGGTGAGCTCGCGGAGCTTCTTGACGTCAGCGGCGGTGAAGTTCGCCATGATCTTGGATTTCTCTCTCAGAAGTCGGATCTACGCTGATCTGGGTTTGATCCACGTCCCGGCGTCGATCCACGCGTCTCTCGGCGTCGATCCACGCGTCGGCGTCGATCTACGCGACGGACGGCGGGGGTTTCGCGCCCCCCGCCGTCATGCACGCCGCGTTCCGGGGGCCTGGGTCAGGCCTGCTCGCCCTCGGTCTCAGCGGACTCCTCGACCGCCTCGACGACCGCGGGGGCCGGGGTCTCGACGACAGCGGGGACGACGGTGTCGTCAGCCGCGGGCACGCCCACGACCGCGTCGACGGCGGCCTCGGTCTCGGTATCGGCCTTCTTCTCACCCTCGAGGAGGTCGCGCTCCCACTCGGCGAGGGGCTCGCCGGCGCCCTTCTCGGCCTTCTCGTCGCCCTGCGCCTGGCCGGAGCGGGCGATGAGGCCCTCGGCGACGGCGTCGGCGATCACACGGGTGAGCAGGGTGACGGAGCGGATCGCGTCGTCGTTGCCCGGGATCTTGTAGTCGACCTCGTCGGGGTCGCAGTTGGTGTCGAGGATCGCGACGACGGGGATGCGCAGCTTGCGCGCCTCACCGACGGCGATGTGCTCCTTCTTGGTGTCCACGATCCAGACGGCGCTCGGCACCTTCTGCATGTCGCGGATGCCGCCCAGGGTCTTCTCCAGCTTCGCCTTCTCGCGGGAGAGGACCAGGAGCTCCTTCTTGGTGAGGCCGGAGGCGGCCACGTCCTCGAAGTCGATCTGCTCGAGCTCCTTGAGGCGCTGCAGACGCTTGTAGACGGTGGAGAAGTTGGTGAGCATGCCGCCCAGCCAGCGCTGGTTGACGTAGGGCATGCCGACGCGGGTGGCCTGCTCTGCGATGGCCTCCTGCGCCTGCTTCTTCGTACCGACGAACATGATGGAGCCGCCGTGCGCGACGGTCTCCTTCACGAACTCGTAGGCGCGGTCGATGTACGACAGCGACTGCAGCAGGTCGATGATGTAGATGCCGTTGCGCTCGGTGAAGATGAATCGCTTCATCTTCGGGTTCCAGCGCCGGGTCTGGTGCCCGAAGTGGACGCCGCTCTCCAGCAGCTCCCGCATCGTGACGACGGCCATGGCCGTACTCCTCGGTTTCTCGGTTGTCGCCCCGGCCGTTTTCGGCCGGTGCATTGCCTGACGCCCCTGGTGACGACGCGCCCTCCCGCTGCACGCGGGGGGACCGAGAGTCGTCGTGCCACGGCTCGTGCTACTCGCCGGTGGCGGGGCGTGCGAAGTCGACCCGGGTGACCCGGGTCGCCATGAAAAGTGTACGGGACGGGGGGAGGGGGTTTGACCAGGAGCGGGTCCGAGGGGTGACGGGGCGGCGCGCGGGGCCCGCGGCGGGGGCCGGACCTGCGGTTACGGGGGCGGCGGGGGTGGTTCCTGAGGGTGACGGGGTTGTCCACACCGGCCGGGCTGTCCACAGCGGGGGCCCTTGATCCACGCGGATGCGGACTCCTGCGGAAGGCTCGCGACATGCGATACGACGAGGGGCGGCCGGGGACGGACGGGTGGTGCCCGGCGGCCCGGGCGATGCGTCCGGCCGGGGCGACGGGGCGGGGGGCGCTGGGGCCTTTGCGGGCGCCGGCCATGGCGCTGGCTCTGGCGCTGGCGTGGGCCGGCGGTCCGGCGGCGGCGGGCCCGGTGGGACCCCCTCGCGCGGGGGCGGAGGGGGTGCGGGGTGGGGACTCGGGAGGGGTGGCGCGGGTCGAGCACGTACGAGGGGTGACGCGAGTAGGTCTGGCACGGGGCCGAGCGGAGGGCCGTGCGACGGCCGCACCGGGTCCGGGTGACCGGATCGGCTCGCCCGGGGACAGAGCGTGGCCGGTGACGGGCCCGACGGGCCGCCGCCCCGTGATCCTCCGTGGCTACGACCCACCGGCCACGCCGTACGGAGCGGGACACCGGGGCGTGGATCTACGAACGACCCCGGGCACCCCGGTAAGGGCCGCAGCGGCCGGAACGGTGACGTTCGCGGGCCTGGTGGCGGGACGGGGGGTGGTCTCGATCACCCTGGCGGCAAGCGGCGACCCACCCCTGCGCACGACATACGAACCGGTCACGCCCACGACGAAGAAGGGCGACCGAGTAAACGCAGGCGACCTGGTAGGCCACATCCAGCCGACGAATTCCCACTGCCCCACCCCCTGCCTCCACTGGGGCCTACGCAGAGCAGACACGTACCTCAACCCCCTATCCCTACTCCCCCACGCCCTCCTCCACCGCACCCCCTCCCGCCTACTCCCAGTAACGGGCATCCCGGTAGGCACACGACGCCACACACCAGGCACCCGGCGATAACCCCACCCCAGCCCGTCCGGCGCATGAGGACGAGGCGCGCAGCGCCAACAGATCAGCCACCAGGCAATAAGGGGAGGGCCCAAACCCAGCCCGTCCGGCGCTTGAGGACGAGCGCCGTCCAGGCGCGAAAAGCGGGCGCAGCGCCGACACACCGGCCACCAGGCGCCGGGGCAAACGGCCCAAACCCAGCCCGTCCGGCGCTTGAGGACGAGGCGCGCAGCGCCGATACGCCAGCCACCAGGCAATAGGGGGAGGACCCAAACCCAGCCCGTCCGGCGCTTGAGGACGAGCGCCGCCAGGCGCGATGCGGGCGCAGCCCGCGAAGGGGGCCCGGGAGCGGAGCCCCCGCAGCGGAAGGCGAGGGCGGCGTGGGAGGGCTAGGGCGTGACGACGCCGCGGAGGACCACCGCCACCGCCGCATCCGCGATGACCGCCGCCGACTCCGCCACCCCGAGCTCCGTCCGCCGCACAGCCGCGTCCACAACCCCCTGCAACAACATCGCCGTGAGCCGAGGCTCACCATGCCCGAGCTCCGAAAGCGCGTCGACGACCATCGACACCAGCCCCCCGTGCGCAGCACGGATCTTCTCGCGAGCCCCCGCATCCAGCTCACCGGCCGAGATCGCGACCACCGCACGATGCCGCCGATCACCCACCAGCGACAGCTGCCCCCGCACATACGCCTCAACCTTCGCCGCAGGCGAATCCGCCGCGGCCATGGCCGCCTCGACCTCCGCCGCCCAGACGGGGAAGTCGACAGCGCACAGCTCCTCGACCACGGCGGCCCGGCTACGGAAGTACTCGTACACGGACGACCGCGCCAGCCCCGTGCGCTCCGCGAGCGCGGGGAACGTCAGCGCTTCCGTACCGCCCTCGGAGAGAAGCGAACGCGCGGCATCCAGCAACGCCGCGCGCTGCATGTTCCGGTGCTCGGCCACGGAGGCCGCTCTGATGCGGGGCACGGCACCACTTTATGCCGCCCACACCCACGACGTGGAGACGCCCCCGCAGGGGCAGCCGCGCCACGGGCGGCCGCTCACCGCCCGAAGGCCGCCAACTTCGCCCGCAACTGCAGCACGGACTTCGTGTGGATCTGGCTGACCCGACTCTCCGTGACCCCGAGGACCTGACCGATCTCGGCGAGCGTCAACCCCTCGTAGTAGTACAGGGTGACCACGGTCTTCTCCCGCTCGGGCAGCGTGTTGATGGACCGGGCGAGCAGCCGCCGCAGTTCGCGGTCCTCCGCCACCTCGACCGGGTTGTCCGCGGCGGTGTCCTCCAGGGTGTCCATCAGGCTGAGCCGGTCACCGCTGTCGGAGCTGACGTGGAGCAGCTCCTCCAGGGCCACGACGTTGGCCAGGGACAACTGGCTGAACACCCCGTGCAGTTCCTCCAGCGAGATCCCCATCTCGTCGGCGACCTCGGCCTCCGTCGGACTGCGCCGCAGCGACGCCTCGAGCGTCCCGTACGCCCGCTCGACCGCCCGCGCCTTCTGCCGTACGGACCGTGGGATCCAGTCCAGCGCCCGCAGTTCGTCGATCATCGCGCCGCGGATCCGGGTGATGGCGTACGTCTCGAACTTGATCGAGCGCTCCGGATCGAACTTCTCGATCGCGTCGATGAGCCCGAAGACGCCCGAGGAGACGAAGTCCGCCTGTTCCACGTTGGCGGGCAGGCCCACGCTGACCCGTCCGGCCACGTACTTGACCAACGGCGAGTAGTGCAGGATGAGCTGCTCACGCAGCCGCCCGTCACCGGTCTCCTTGTAGGCCCGCCACAGCCCCTCGGTCGAGGTGGGCACCGTGGGACGCAGCGAGCCGCGATCCGCGCCGGACGCTGCCGCGCGGTCGGACCCGTGGATGTGCTGGGGCATGCGTCGCCTAGTGCCGTTCTGTTTCGAGATCCGGTGATCCGGTTCTCCCCGCCGGGTGTCCGGGAACGGGAATCCTAGTGAGCGTAGCGTGACATCGCTGTCGCGGAGTGCGACTGATGTGTCTTTCTCTGCCCGCAGATACGTTCCGCTGCCCGCACCTCCGGGTTACCCGGCGAGCGCCGGCCAACTGCCGGGAGCGGATCGGGACGGGAACTGGAAGGGGGCGCTTCGGATTCATCCCCATCACCCTTTCACCGGAACGCCCCAGGTCAAGGACCGCCTCACCACCCCTTGGAGTGCTCGCTCGAACAGACGGCCAACCGCCACGTGCCGCCCGTCCGTTCGACGAAGCCCAGTGCCTGCAGCTCGTAAAGCCTGCCCAGGGCTTCGTCGCGCTCCGTGCCCGACACGCGAGCCACCCAGGCGCAGTCCACGCTCCCCCGACCGGGTAATGCTTCGAGCACACGTGCGGTACTCGGCGGCAGTCGGTCACGTGCAGTGACGGGTCCGCGCCGCGCCGGGCCGAGTTCCTCGCCGATCCGGCCCACGAGCTCCGCGACTTGGGCGGCGTCCGTGACCACCTCGGCCCCGTCGCGCAGCAGTTCGTGTACGCCGTCGGACACGCCCGAGGTCACCGGCCCCGGCACCCCCATCGTGATCCGCCCCAGCGCGCGGGCCTGCCGGGCGGTGGACAGCGAACCGCTGCGCAGGGCGGCCTCGACCACCACGGTGCCCCGGGTGAGGGCGGCGATGACGCGATTACGCAGGATGAAGCGGCTGCGGGTGGGATGCTCCCCTGGCGCCAACTCGGCCAGCAGCAAACCCTGTTCCGCAATCCTGCCGATCAGCTCGGTGTTGCCCGGCGGGTAGGCCCGGTCGACCCCGCAGGCCAGGACGGCGAGGGTGGCTCCGTGGGCGGCCAGCGCGCCGCGGTGGGCGGCCGAGTCGACTCCGTAGGCGGCACCCGAGGCGACGATCCAGCCCCGCCGGGCCAGGCCCGCGGCGAGCGTGCCGGCGACGTGGGCGCCGTACTCGGTGCAGGCTCGGGCGCCGACCACGGCGACCGAGCGCAGGGCCCAGAGCCTCAGGTCGGGCCGGCCCCGCACCCAGAGCCCGAGGGGACGGGCATCGCCCAGATCGTCGAGCTGCGTCGGCCACTCCCGGTCCCCCGGGCACACGAACCTCCCGCCCCCTGCGGCGATCCCGTCGAGCACGCGCTCCGGCTCGAACCCCCGCGCCCGCCCCCGGAACCCCTCGACGCCGCGCCCTCTCGCATACGGCGGCGCCGGCCCCGCCCGCCCCAGATCCCGCGCGACCACCTCCGCCCCGTAGTCCCGGACCCACCGCCCCACACCCTCGTCCCCCGGCTCGACGATCCGGCTCAACACGACGCGCGCAAGCCGCTCACCGTCGGCCACGTCGTCAGTCGGCACGACCTCACCGCCCACCGCCACCATGGCGCCCCTCCTTCCCTGCGCCCCCGTGCGAGGGGCCTCCGCAATCCACACGCACCAACAGCTCCCGGGGCTCCGCCCCGAACCCCTGCAAGGGGGCCTGCGGGCACGCCACCGTCCGTGGGCATGTACCGGCGCCCTTACGTCCAGCTCAACCGAGCGGAAGCGCCAGAGGCGCCCCCACCACCCATCGACCGCCTGGCCAAGTTCCGCCCCGGCTCATGTGGAACCCGATCGAGCTCCGCCCCACTCCACGTCGGCCGGTCATGAAACCCGCCCCGCCCCGCGCGGGACCGCCCTGAGCCCCCGCCCGGGCCAGTGCCCGTTCCACCCGGACATGGGGGGACTGACCGGGGACAGCAGGACCTCGTAGGCCGGGCTGGGCCGGCTCGGGCGGCCCCGTCCTGTGGGCGATTGGTCATCGGGGCTGCGGCTGGCCGTCTTGGGATCAACCGCGGGAGGTGTAGGTCACGCCTCTGGGGACTCCTGTGCGTAGTTCCAGGGCGAAGTTGACGTCCTCCGCCGTGGGGCGGTCGTGGTCCGCCAGGTCGGCCACCGTCCAGGCGACGCGCAGGACGCGGTCCAGGCCGCGCGCCGTGAGCAGGCCCCTTTCCATGTCGCACTCCGCCTCGTACAGCGCTCCGGGGAGTGGGGGCCAGCGAGTGCGCAGTTCGTAGCCCGGGACCTCGCCGTTCGTCGACCACGGGGTGTTCGCCAGGCGGTCCGACGCGCGCTCGCGGGCTTGTAGTACGCGGGCGGCCACCTCGGCGGTGGACTCGCCGCGCAGCGTGTCTCCCGTCAGCTCCGGGCGGGCCACCGGGGCGACCGTGATCCGCAGGTCGATCCGGTCCATCAGTGGGCCGGACAGCCGCGCACGATAGCGGCGGACGAGCTCCGGGCGGCAGTCGCACACCTCACCGCCCGGTGAGCCGTAGCGCCCGCACGGGCACGGGTTCGCCGCCATGACCAGTAGGAAACGCGCCGGCATGCTCATCATCCCGGCCGCCCGGGCCACCACCACATGCCCCGATTCCAGCGGCTGACGCATCGCGTCGAGGGCCTGGGGTCTGAATTCCGGCGACTCGTCGAGGAACAGCACCCCTCGGTGGGCCAGGGACACCGCCCCTGGCCGCGGCAGACCGACGCCGCCGCCCACGAGTGCCGCCATGGATGCCGAGTGGTGCGGTGCGCAGTACGGCGCCCGCGTCACCATCGGCTGGCCCGGCGGCAGCGTGCCGGCGACCGAGTGGACCGCCGTGACCTCCAGCGACTCCTTCTGCGTCAGCGGTGGCAGCAGGCCGGGCAGCCGCTCCGCGAGCATCGTCTTGCCAGCACCTGGCGGGCCCTTGAGGAAGATGTGGTGCCGGCCCGCCGCCGCGACCTCCAGCGCCGCACGTGCCATCCGCTGGCCCGCGACGTCCGCCAGGTCCGGTGGCGGCTCGCCGCCCAGCAGTCCTGTGCCGAGGCCTGCGCCGGGGACGGAGATCCCCGTCAGCATCGGGTCGGACCGGCCGGCCTCCTCCTCGTCCGGTTCCTCGTCCGGAGGTGCCTCGTCGTTGAGCAGGGCGATGAGCTGGCGCAGGCTGCGTACCCCCAGTACGGACATGCCCGGCACGAGGGTGGCCTCCGCGGCCGTCCGCTCCGGGACGACCACCTGCTTGTACCCCACGTCGGCCGCGGCCAGCACGGCCGGCAGGACGCCCCGTACGGCCCGGACCCGGCCGTCCAGGCCCAGTTCGCCGATCATCACGAGGTGGGCCAGCTGGGACGGGTCGATGCGCTCCGCCGCGCCCAGGATCGCGCAGGCGATGGCCAGGTCGAAGCCGCTGCCGCCCTTCGGGACGGAGGCCGGACTCAGGCCGATCGTCAGCTTCCGCTGCGGCCAGGACACACCGGAGTTGACCACCGCCGCCCGGACCCGGTCACGGCTCTCCGCCAGGCTGCGGTCGGGCAGGCCGACCAGGGAGAAGTTGGCCACGCCCGGCTCCAGGTCCGCCTGGACCTCGACCACCACGCCCTCGACCCCCACCAGAGTCACCGAGCAGGTGCGCGCGAAGACCATCAGGCCACGCCCCGTACGTGCTCCACCTGCGCGGCTCCCCGCTCGGGGAGGAGCACGCCGACCAGGTCGATCCGCACACCGCCGGCGGGTGGTCCGCCGTGGCGGCGGAGCCACTCCTCCGCCAAGTGGCGCAGCCTGGCGCTCTTCTCCTCCGTCACCGCCGCCATGGGGTGTTCGAAGCCGCCGCCGGAGCGGGTCTTCACCTCGCAGATCACCAGGGCGTCGTCGTCCAGGGCGACCAGATCGATCTCGCCCTCGCGGCACCGCCAGTTCCTGGCCAGGACGGTCATGCCCGCGGCCGTGAGTGTGCGTTCGGCGAGGCGTTCGCCGTATCGTCCGATGGCCTGTTTCGCGTTCGTCACGCGGATCACCTCCGGCTACGACGATGCCTCGGCGCTCCGCGCGTATTGGATCTTGGTGGATAAGCCGGGTGACGGATGTTATCCACAGGCCGGCGGGGCGGCGGTCGGTCGTGTGTCCGCGGCGCGCGGCGCGCGCCTGTGGGCAGGTCTGGGGGCTCCGCCCCCAGCCCCCCGGGGTGGGGGCGGGTTTCGGTCGGGCGGCAGGAAGGAGCCTGGTCGGCGGCGTGGGGTGGTTCCGATCCAGCGGTACGAAGGAGCCAGGCCGCGGCGCGGGGCGATCCCGGTCCAGCCACACCAGGAGCCGGGCCCGCAGCGAGGAGTGGTTCCGGTCGGCGCCAGGTAGGAGCCGGGCCCGCGGCGTGAGGGGTTCCGGGCCGACGGCACGGAAGGAGGCGGGCAGGTTCCACGCGCTACGCGGAGGGGTGGGTTCGTACGGCACCCGTGCGGCCAGAGCAGGAACCAAAATTCAGCGCCCCACGCAGCAGCAGGGAACGTCATCACGCCCGGGAGCGGCGTGGGGCAGCGGGGCCGTTCACGCGCGGGCGCCCCAGACCTCGGCCCCGCTGCAAGCGAGGCGAGAGGCCCCCCGCCCGACGTAGACCGCCCTTGTTCTCAGCCCCCCAGCTCGTCCGACGACAGATCGAGGTCTGCCTTGTTCAGCTCCTCGATGTTCACGTCCTTGAACGTGAGCACCCGTACCTGCTTCACGAAGCGCGCCGGCCGGTACATGTCCCACACCCACGCGTCCGCCATCGAGACCTCGAAGAACACCTCACCCTGCACGGAGTGCACCTGCATCTCGTAGTCATTGGTGAGATAGAAGCGCCGCTCGGTCTCGATCACGTATTTGAACAAGCCGACGACGTCTCGGTACTCCCGGTAGAGCTTCAGCTCCATCTCGGTCTCGTACTTCTCGAGGTCCTCAGCGCTCATCGCGCGTCCCCTTCCGCCGTCGTTCCCCACATTGTGCGTCAGACCCGCTCCGTCCTGAGGCGGAGCGGCCGACTCGGGGGGCCTTCGTCGATCAGCTGTCGCAGCAGTTCGGCGAGTGTGGTCGGGTACACGGTCTCACGCGTGGCCGACAGTTCCCCGGAAGTCCACCATCGCAGCCCGGTCACACTGCGCTGCTCCAGTTCGGACCAGCCGTCCGTGGAGACGCTGGTACGGGCGGTCCGGGCCAGGAAGTACCACTCGTCCTGCTCCCAGCGCCGGCCGTCGAACGAGAACGCGCACTGCCGCTGCCACAGTACGGGGCCCAGCTCCACGTCTGTGATCCCCGTCTCCTCCTTGAGCTCCCGCAGCGCGGCCTCTTCGCGCGTCTCCGCGCCCTCCAGGCCGCCGCCGGGCGTGAACCACCAGGTGTCGGAGGGGTCCGCGGGCTCGTACCCGTGCAGAAGCAGCACACGGTCCTCGGGGTCCAGCAGCACCACGCGGGCCACCGTCCGTCGTTCAGTCGGCACGACGCCTCCTCAGTCGCGCGGCGACAGGGCCGTACGCCGCGCCTCCCAGGATCAGCACGGCTCCCACGATGACCGCCGCGACCAGCGGCTTCACCGGGCCCGGGGTGGAGACGCCGCCGGGCAGGCCCGCGAAGCCCGTCGCCCGGGGCAGCATCCGCGCCTCGCCGAGCGGCCAGGCTGTGGCGTCGACGCGCGCCTGCACGGAGTCCGCGGAGATCGAGCCCTGTGCCTGGTCCGTGAGCCGGTTGCGGGAGTCGACCGAGGTGCTGCGGTGGTCGCCCAGGAGGAAGAGGCGTCCCTGTTCGACCGTCGTGGAGAACGGCTGGAAGGCGCCCAGGCCCTTGTCGCGGAGGTAGGGCTCTTCGACGGGCTTCCCGTTGACCGTCAGCCGGCCCTTGTCGTCGCAGCAGGCGACCTCGTCGCCGCCGATGCCGACCACGCGCTTGACCTCGGGGGCGTTGCCCCACAGGACGTCCTTGAAGACCACCACGTCGCCCCGGCGGATCTCGTCGGCGGATATCCGCTCGGCGAGGACCCGGTCGCCGGCGGCGACGGTCGGGGACATCGAGTTCGTGGGCACGGTGTACGGGCGGTAGAGGAGCGCACCCCAGACGAAACCGCCCAGGAAGAGGACGCAGCCCAGGGCGACCCCGATGTTCGACGCTATGGTGCCGGGCCTGCGGCCGGCGGTTGGCTGTCCCATGCGCGGCACATTACCTATCGGTAGGGCCTGGCGTCACGGTCAGGAAATTTCTGGGGGCTCCGCCCCCAGACCCC